>JANOSQ010000960.1:0-4763 GCA_031415915.1 Fimbriiglobus sp.
CGCGATCGGGTTCATCGTCGGTGGCCAAATGGCGGACTACTACGACGACTGGCGCCACGCCTTCTGGCTCACCTTCCTCGGCCTCGGCTTGGGCGTCTATTGCTTCCTGAAGCGCGAACTCCCCCGGCCGCAGACCGCCGAACAAGCCGCGAACGCGCCGGGGTATTTCGAGGTGTTGAAGCGGCTGACGCGGAACCGCTCGTTCGTCTACTGCTGCGTCGGCATGACCGCGATCACCTTCGTGTTGGGCGGCGTCGCGGCGTGGATTCCGACGTACGTGTTCCAACGCGAATCGCGCTTCGTCCTGAACGCCGCGGCCGTGGACGAGTTGGCGAAGCCGCCGGAAGGTTCGAAGCGCAAAGCCCTGCCCGACGTGGTTATCGCCAAGCACCACCCGATCGGCGACGCCGGGGAGCGCGACTTCGGAGCTTTGAAATCGGGCCTCGAAGCGACTCTGTCCAACAACGAGATGGTGCTGCATTTCGAGTCGATCGCCAAAGTCTCGACGACCCCGACTTCGGTGAAACTCGGCAGCATCACGACCATCTTCGGGGCCATCGTCGTGCTCGGCGGGCTCATCGCCACCGCCTTCGCCACCTGGCTGGGCGAGCGGTTGAAATCGCGCATGCGCGGGGCGTACTTCTGGGTCATCGCGGCCGGGGCCTTCGGGGCCATGCCCGCTTTCATCGCCTTCATCTACCTGCCGCTGCCGTGGGGTTGGATCGCGATGTTCGCCGCCGTCGTCGGCTTGTTCATGCACGTCGGCCCCGGCTTCACGATCCTCGCCAACGTGGTGACATCCGAAGTGCGCGCCACCGCCTTCGCGATCAACATCCTCGTGATTCACATCCTCGGCGATGTGATCTCTCCGCCGCTGATCGGCGCCACCGCGGACGCATTCAATTGGAATGTCGCGCTGCTGGCGACTTCTGGGATGATCTTCGTCGGCGGCATCGTCTGGCTGCGCGGAATGAAGCATCTGGACGAAGACACCCGCCGGGCGTCGGAAGCCGAAGCGATCCCACTGACAACCCATTGACACGGATCCGGATATGCCGAGTTACAACCCCGCCGACATCGAACCGCGCTGGCAGGCGTTCTGGGAAGCCAACGCCACCTTCCGCACGCCCGACCCCGGTGACCCGAGCGTCGCGGGCAAACCGAAGTATTACATCCTCGACATGTTCCCGTACCCCAGCGGCAGCGGTCTGCACGTGGGCCATCCGGAAGGGTACACCGCAACCGACATCCTCGCGCGCTTCCGGCGCATGCGCGGCTTCCACGTCCTGCACCCGATGGGCTGGGACGCCTTCGGCTTGCCCGCGGAGCAGCACGCCATCGCCACCGGCGAGCACCCGAGCGTCAACACGAAGAACAACGTCGACAACTTCCGCCGGCAGATCAAGTCCCTCGGCTTCAGCTACGATTGGCAGCGCGAGGTCAACACCACCGACCCCGACTACTTCCGCTGGACGCAGTGGATCTTTTTGCAAATCTACGACACTTGGAACGACCCGGAGTTGAAGAAGGGTCGGCCGATCAGCGAGTTGCCGATCCCTCCCGATGTGACCGACAAACGAGCGTACGTCGACTCGCATCGTCTCGCATACCTCGCGGAAGTGCCGGTGAATTGGTGCGAAGCCCTCGGCACGGTGCTCTCCAACGAAGAAGTCATCGACGGCAAGAGCGAGCGCGGCAATCACCCCGTCGTGCGCCGACCGTTGAAGCAGTGGCTCATGCGGATCACCGCGTACGCGGAGCGATTGATCGACGACCTCGAACCGCTCGATTGGAGCGAATCGATCAAACAGATGCAGCGGAACTGGATCGGGAAGTCGGTCGGGGCCGAAGTTGAATTCCGACTTTCGGGTTCCGAGTTCCGAGTCGAAGTGTTCACCACGCGACCGGACACGCTATTCGGCGCGACGTACATGGTGCTGTCGCCCGAGCACGAACTCGTGGCGAGGATCACCACGCTCGAGCAGAGAGCGGCGGTCGAAGCGTACCAATCGCAGGCGTCCCGCAAGAGCGACTTCGAACGCACCGAGATGGCGAAGACGAAGACCGGCGTCTTCACCGGGGCTTTTGCTATTAACCCCGTCAACGCGAAAGAGATTCCCATCTGGATCGCGGACTACGTACTCGCCGGTTACGGCACCGGTGCGATCATGGCTGTGCCGGCGCACGATTTGAGAGATTGGGATTTTGCGCAGGCGTTCAAACTACCGATTCACCCCGTGGTTGCCCCAAGTTACCCCCAAGGGATAGAGAGCCTTTACGCCGCCAACTTGAACTCCTCACGATTTACTCGTCTGTCTTTTGTGATGAAGTCGGAAAGGTGCTCTACGACTACAGACGTACACGCGTCGCTGATGTCTCGCGGAGTTACTGAGCAGATCGAACTGCATGAGCTTCAAGACGCGGTCGCGATTCTCAGCCGCGACATGAAGTGGGATCCTGTTCGAGATATTGGGCAGGAGAAATCCGGTGCAGGGATGTTTCTGTTGGACGAAGTTGATTGCTTGGAGGGAGTTGCATGTAACTCTGACTTCCTCGACGGCATGTCCACTGCCGATGCCAAGGAAGCGATGATTCGCTGGTTGGAAGAAAACAAAGTCGGAACGCGCAAGATCAACTACAAGCTTCGCGATTGGCTCTTCAGCCGGCAGCGCTACTGGGGCGAGCCGTTTCCGATCTTGCACGAACTCGACGAGGCCGGGGAACGCACCGGCGTCATCCGCACGCTCGAACCCACTGACTTACCGTTGACACTGCCGACGCTCGCCGACTTCAAACCGACCGGTTCTCCCGATGGCCCACTCGCCAAGGCGACCGATTGGCTGACGGTCGAACTCGACGGCAAGAAGTACCGCCGGGAAACGAACACGATGCCGCAGTGGGCCGGTTCGTGCTGGTACTACCTGCGCTACATCGACCCGCAGAACCCGCAGGTCTTCGCCGACGCCGGTAAGTTGAATCACTGGCTGCCGGTCGATCTCTACATCGGCGGGGCGGAGCACGCCGTGCTGCACCTGCTCTACTCGCGTTTCTGGCACAAGGTGCTCTTCGATCGCGGCTACGTGAACTGCCCCGAGCCGTTTCAAAAGCTCGTGAATCAGGGGATGATCCTCGGGGAATTCGAGTACACAGGTTATCTCGATGGGACTGGGCAAAAAATCGATCCGTCAGGGATCGAAGAGAACGATGACGGAACACTTTGCAAAGCGATTCGTTATCCTTTCCTCAATGACGATGGAAGTATTCATCCAGATCCAGCAATCGACGAGTGGAATCGCGATCGCTCCGCTTCTCGTGTGAAATTGACTGACGAACAAGTCAAACGCCGTCAAGATGGCTTTTATGTTTGGGCTGATGAAAGGTCAGTTCAAGTAGAGGCCCGATCACAGAAAATGTCAAAGTCTCGCGGTAATGTCGTCAATCCAGACGATGTCATCGCTGAGTACGGCGCTGATGCGCTGCGGCTGTTCGAGATGTTCATGGGCCCGCTGGAAGCGGTTAAGCCTTGGAGCACCAAAGGCGTCGAGGGGGTCTACCGCTTCCTCGGCCGCGTTTGGCGGTTGATGATCGATGACACCGCGGTGACAGTGACGCTGAACGCCACGATGAAAGACGTGCCCCCGGATCGGGATGCTCTCCGCGTCTTGCACCACACCATCCAGAAAGTGACCGACGACACCGCCCGGTTGAGCTTCAACACCGCGATCTCCACAATGATGGAGTTCTGCAATTACTTCACCAAGCTCGAAGTCCGCCCCCGCGCGGTGTTGGAACCGTTCGTCCTCTTGCTCGCGCCGTACGCCCCGCACATCGCCGAGGAACTCTGGGCCGCCCTCGGGCATTCCACAACACTCGCCTACGAACCGTGGCCGAGCTACGACCCCGAGATGGTGAAGGCCGACAGCATCGAAGTGCCGGTGCAGGTGAACGGCAAATTGAAAACGAAGTTGCAAGTCCCCGCCGAGATCGATGGGCCGGGATTGGAGGTGGCCGCGCTGGCCGATGCGAAGGTGATCGAAGCACTGGCGGGGAAGACGCCGAAGAAGGTGATCGTGGTGCCGCGGAAGTTGGTCAATATTGTGGTGTGACTTTGTAGGTCACGCATTGCGTGACACAATGAGGAATTGACCTTCGACGAAATTCGCACGTCAGCGTCACGCAGAGCGTGACCTACTCACGCCGCCTTCGCATACAAATCCAATCGCTGCTGTTTCAGGATCTCCCCGAACACCTGCCGGATTTGGTCGTGCCCCTGCTTCAGAAGGAACTCGGAACTCCGCCCGTGGCTCTTGGCCCCGAGGATGAAGTACCCCGGCTCGTCGGTGCGATAGTCGCCGTGCGGTTCGCTCACTCGCAGTTCCGCCGTCAGATTGACGTCCGCGCGGTAGCCGACATTGGCGATGACCTTTTCCACTTCCCAGCTCATCGGTTTGCCGGCGATGCGGCCCGCCACGCGGAAGCCTTTGTCCAGCCCGTGGCAGACGAGTTCGTCGATCTGCGTTTGCGGGTGGTACTCGAGGTTGCCATCGCAGCGCGTTGCCAATTGGTTCGCCCGCGCGGCGAGGCGGTCGCGTTCCTTGTGCGGGTCGTTCGTTAGGCGGGGAAGCGGCTGCGTGCGGACGCCGTGCGTCAGCCAGATGACCCACGTCGATTGATTTTCTTCCGCCAATTCCGCGAGGCCGCACATCGTGGTCGCTGCGGAGTAACCACTGCCGATCAGGATCGTGCTCTTGCCGGAATAGTTC
>JANOSQ010000961.1:0-2991 GCA_031415915.1 Fimbriiglobus sp.
ATGCCGGCGAGTTCGCGGCGGCGCTGATCGGGGGTCAGTTGGGACGGGGGCGGATCGGGACGCGGATGCGATCGCATGGGACGACTCCGGAAGGAGTGCCCACAGCGACGTCCACGGGGTGGCGGGCCGGCTGTCGGACGCGGGTAAACGAGAAAAGCCTCTACTCTGTTAATTGGCCGGTCGCGGGCGAAATGACGCAAGAAAGGGAGAACTTTCTGGGGAAAGCCCCTTAGGCGTTCGAATATACTCGCATCATGTCCGACATCACCCATCTCCTAGAAGCGGCGGACCGCGGCGAACGGTTGGCCGCAGCAGCCATCCTCCCTCTCGTCTACGAGGAACTGCGGAAACTCGCCGCGATCCGTATGGCGGCCGAGTCTCCCGACCACACGCTCGACGCGACCGCACTGGTCCACGAAGCATACGTCCGCCTCATTGGTCCGGGCGATCAAGAGGGGTGGCACAACCGCGGCCACTTCTTCGCTGCGGCCGCCGAGGCGATGCGGCGCATCCTCGTAGAGGGCGCCCGGCGCAAGCGAGCGAACAAGCACGGTGGTGATCGCCGTCGGGTCGATCTGCTCGACCTCCCGGCCGATTCCGAGTCGGCGGACGATCGGATCCTCTCCTTGGACGCCGCACTCGTACGGCTGGCCGCCGAAGACCCGGAGGCCGCCCGAGTGGTCGATCTCCGCCATTACGCCGGGCTGTCGATCGAAGATGCCGCGACCGCCCTCGGCGTGTCGCGCGCGACCGCGTACCGTCAATGGACCTACGCCCGCGCATGGTTGCGAGATGCCCTCACCGACGATCCGCACTGATCGATTTTTTCCGAATCGTGTGAGACTTTCGGAGCCGATTCTCGCATTGTGGGTAGACCCCGTCCCGGAGTGCCCACGGCCATGGACCGAACCCGCGCGAAAGAGATTTTCCTGGCCGCGGCCGAATTGGACGCCGCGGCCCGGGCCACCTACCTCGATACGGCCTGCGGTGCCGATGCCATCCTACGGGCGCGGGTTGCGGCGCTCCTCCGGGCCCACGATGAAGCCGGCAGCTTCCTCGGCACGCCCGCGGCCGCGGTGCCCGAGCTGGATCACGCCGCCACTCGGGCCGTCCACTCGGATCCGGATGCCGATCCGGTCCGCACCCGCGAGACCGGCGCGGACAATGCCGAGGACGAGGCGATCGCATTCCTCGACCCTCCGATTCGCCCCGGCGCGCTCGGGCGGCTCGGCCACTACGAGGTGCTCGAAGTGCTCGGCCGGGGCGGGTTCGGCATCGTATTCCGCGCGTTCGACGACGTGCTGCAGCGCGTGGTCGCGGTGAAGGTGATGGCCCCGTCGATCGCCACCGCGTCCCCCGCCCGGAAGCGGTTCCTGCGTGAAGCCCGGTCGTCGGCCGCCGTTCGTCACGAAAACGTGGTGCAGGTGTACGAAGTGGTCGAACACCCGCTGCCCTACCTCGTGATGGAGTTCATCCCCGGGGAGAACCTGCAGCAGCGGATCGACCGCACGGGCCCGCTCGACATTCCCGAGGTGGTGCGGATCGGGCGCCAGATCGCCGAGGGACTGACGGCGGCGCACGCGACCGATCTGATCCACCGCGACATCAAGCCGTCCAACGTGCTGATCGAGGCAGGGCCGAACCACCGGGCGAAAATCACCGACTTCGGACTGGCCCGCGCGGCCGACGACGCCAGCATTTCGCAGAGCGGTTTGATCGCGGGCACGCCCATGTACATGGCCCCCGAGCAAGCGCTCGGGCGCAAGTTGGACCAGCGGGCCGACCTGTTCAGCCTGGGCAGCGTGCTCTACCAGATGGCCAGCGGCCGCCCGCCGTTCCGGGCGAACAGTACGCTGGCGGTTCTCAAACGGGTGGCCGATGATACCCCCCGCCCGATTCGCGAGATTATCTCGGATGTGCCGGACTGGTTCTGCCGGATCGTCGAGAAGTTGCACGCGAAGAAGCCCGAGGACCGCTACCAGTCGGCGCGCGAGGTGGCGGATGTGCTGTCCGATTGCGAAACCCAGCTGAAGGAGTCGGCCGGGTTGACGAATTTCACACGCATCCCGAAACGGACGCCCGCCCCGCGGCGATTCCGGCCGGCGCGGCGCAGGTTGGCGCTCGCGGCGATCGCCTGCGCGGCTCTGATTTTAACCATCTGGTTCTTCCCGTATGCCTACCGCTATGTCACCGATACGGGCCGAGTCGAGTTCGCCCCCGAGCCGGGGCTGGTGAGCGTGATCGCTCTGCGCGGCGACGACGCCGTCACCGACTGGTTTTCGCCGGAGAAGAAGCCCTCGGTCGCGCTGCCGACCGGCCACTACACCTTCAACGCGAGCTTAGATCGGACGGATCGGACCGTCCGCTGGGAGATCACGACGCGCGGGCTTTTCTCCAGCTACACCCGAACGAGTTTCCTCGAGTCGCCGGAAATCGAAGTCGGCCGGGGCCAGCGGATCACCGTCCGGGCCGTCGTCCGGGACAAGCCCGGCAAGCCGCCGATTCCCGAGCCCGTTGGGGAATGGGTGCCCCTCTACAACGGCCAGAATCTGGCCGGGTGGAAGATGCACCCCGACCGAGTGGGGGGATGGGCCGTCGAGGACGGCCTCCTCGTGGGCCGGAGCAGCACCGGCCACTACCTCTTCAGCGAACGGGACGATTACCGGGACTTCCACCTCCGCGCCGAGGTGAAAGTGAGCAGGGAGGGCGACGGCGGCATTTTCTTCCGCAGCCCGTTTTCGCTCATCGATTGGCCCGGGCGATTACAGCCCGATGGTTACGAAGCCGAAATCTTCCCCGAATCGGGCAAGCCACTACCAACGATCATGAAGGGCTATACGGGCAGCCTCACGGGGCTGTCCCTGGAGCAGGAATCGGCGGTCCGGCCCGAGGAATGGTTCGCCCTCGAAGTGATCGCATCCGAGACCAGAGTGGTGATCAAGGTCAACGGGAAGATCACCACGGACTACGACACGGCGGTTTCCTCGCAGC
>JANOSQ010000962.1:0-5656 GCA_031415915.1 Fimbriiglobus sp.
GCCGGCCGCGGCTGCGCCGAGCGTCGCACCGAAAGCCGCTTCAACGATCAAGCTGCCGGGCTGGCTCGATCAAATCGTCGATCGGCTGGGGGATCGGGTGACGCAAGAAGTCCGCAAACTCGGCGAAGTCGCCGTGGCGACGGCTTCGTCGTCCTTGCAGCAATCGGTCGAACGCGTGCTGCCGAATCTGTTGGGGCAGTTCGGTGCCCAAGCCGAGAGCGTCAACCGGATGCCCGCGGGAGCCGAGCGGAACGGATTCAGCGCGACCCACAATTCGTGAGGGTACCCCGGTCGGGATACGAGCCGGATGCGTGAGCGACGGACCGCATGCGGGATACGAGCCAGACGCGCGAGCGACGGATCGCATGCGTCCCGGCAAGTTCCAAATCGTGTTCCAATGCAATCGGTCCGTCGCTCACGCGTCCGGCTCGTATCGATCCGCACCCGTTCCATGTCCCTGTCAAATGTCCTTCTTGAACTCGTCTTTATTGATCTTATATTGGGCGATCTTGTCCGACACGCTCCGGCGCGATAGCCCGGTGATCTTCGCGCATTTGCCGACGTGACCCCGCGTCTTCCGCAGTGCTTTTCTCAAATACCGCTCTTCGAACTTGCCGGTGATCTCGGCCATCTGTTCGGGGAGCGAACGCAGGAGATCGACTTGGAACGGGCTGAGTTTCCCGGGGGTGCCCGTCGTCACCAAATCCGGTGGCAAATTGGCCAGCTGGATGATGCCATCGCGGGCGGTCACGCAAGCGCGTTCGACCGCGTTCTCGAGTTGTCGCACGTTGCCAGGCCAGTTGTAGTCCAACAAGAGTTGCATCGCGCTCGGGTGAAACTCGGGCGGGGTTTTGCCGATGGAAAACTTCTGCGCGAAGTGCTGGGCGAGCAGCGGCACATCTTCCAATCGATCCCGCAGGGGCGGCAACTCGATGCGGATGACGTTGAGGCGGTAGTAGAGGTCTTCCCGAAAGGTTCCTTCGCGCACCATTTTGTCCAGCGACCGGTGCGTGGCCGCGATCAGGCGCACTTCGATGTTGATCGGTTCGGCCCCGCCGACGCGTTCGATCCGCCGTTCTTGGATCACCCGCAACAGCTTCACTTGCATGTGCAACGGGATGTCGCCGACTTCGTCGAGGAAGAGGGTTCCTTTGTTCGCTTGTTCGAACCGCCCTTTTCGTTGGGCGATGGCCCCGGTGAACGACCCCTTCTCGTGGCCGAACAATTCGCTCTCCAACAACGACTCCGGCACGGCTGCGCAGTTGACTGCCACCATTTGACCACTTCGGTTCCCACTGGAGGCTTGGTGGATGGCTCGGGCGATCTGCTCTTTGCCGGTGCCCGTTTCGCCGAAAATCAGAACCGTACTGGTGGTATCCGCGATGTTCCCGATCAACTCGAACACGTCGTGCATTTTGGAGCTTTTGCTCAGCACGTTTTGGAATGAGTGCCGGCCTTGGAGCTGGGCGCGGAGGCTGGCCACTTCGTCGCGGAGCGCCCGTTCCTTGAGGGCCCGTTGAACGGTGATGCAGAGTTTATCGGGGTCGGCGGGCTTGGTGATGAAGTCGTAGGCCCCGTGTTGCATCGCCGCCACGGCTTCTTTAATCGTTCCGTGGCCGGTGGTTACGATCACCGTCACGGGTATTTTCCGGGCTTGGATTTGTTCCAAGAACTTCATGCCGCCGAGCTTGGGCATTTGGAGGTCGGTGATGACCAAGCTGTAAGTCTGCTTCTCGAGCATCTCCAAGCCTTTGGCTCCATCCTCGGCCGCGTCGACTTTGAGTCCGAGGGCGGTCTCGAGTAGCTCGCACAGCGATGTGCGGGCGTCGTCCAAGTCCTCGACGACCAGAACGCGTTGGTTCAAAACGGCGGCTTCAGGCTGAGACATGTCGGGCATCCTGGATAGGAAAGTCGCTTTTCCGAGGCTGGCACACGGCTAGCTATTCACTGGCAAACACCGTACCAATTTTAGGCAACAACCTTCTCAAAATCCAAGGGAACAAACGGTGGCCGATCGAGTGCACATTGCCGAAACACATGTCGCCGATGAGAAGCCCATGCCCGCCGCGACTCTGGCCACGGGCGGATTGACCCTCCGCGGCGGCATCGTCGCTTTGTTCGCGGCGACGTTGGCCGTCCTCGTGCGGGGTTTGTTCGAACCGCTCTTGGCCGGCAACCACGCCTTTTTTATCCCGCTGCTCGCCGTGGTGTTCGTGTCGTGGCACAGCGGATTCTGGCCGGGGATCTTGACGCTGTTGACCACGGCGCTCGCCGTGGTCTATTTTTTCATCGAGCCCAAAGACTGCTTTGCGGTCGAGAGCGTTTCGGACGAACTGTCGGTGGGCCTCTATCTGCTGGCCGGTCTCGCGTGCGCCTTGTTGGGCCAATCGCAAATCGCGCACAGCGGGAGGGCGGCGCGGAACCTCGACATCGCCCAGGCGAAACAACTCGAGCTCGAAAGTTTGGCGACGCAACTTTCGGCGTCCCAGCGCCAGACCGCCGAAACGCTGGCCCAACTCGATACCTTCCTGATGAACGCCCCGCTCGGCTTGGCTTTGTTCGACCGCGATATGCGCCTCGTGCGGATCAACAAGCGATTGGCCGAGGAAAACGCACTGAACGCGGAGGAGTACATTGGGAGGCCGCTCGAAGAACTGGTGCCCGTGCTCCCCTTGGAGGGGTTGACCGAATCGCGGCGCGTGCTCGAAACCGGCGAACCGCTGATCGACCGGCTCTTGGTGGGCCGCGCGGATGTGCCGGCGGTGGCCGGGCGGGTTTGGGAATCGAGCTACTACCCCGTGCGGGAGACCGACGGCAACTTGCTCGGCGTGGGCGTCGTGACCCGGGAAATCAGCCAAAAGCTCCGCGACGAGCAGGCGCTCAAAGACAGCGAGGCCCAGTTCCGGAGCTTGGCCGAGTCGATGCCGCAGATCGTTTGGGTTTCGCGTCCCGATGGCTCGGTCGAGTACTTCAACCCGAAGTGGTACCACTACACGGGTCGGAATGCGGCCGAGAGCTTGGAGTCCGAATGGCTCACCGTCATTCACGCGGACGATCGAGCCACCGCCCTGGAGAATTGGACGCAATCGACCGCCACCGGCATGGTCTACGAGGTCACCTACCGCTTCCGGGGAACCGATGGGAGCTACCGCTGGTTTTTGGGACGGGGCCTGCCCCAACGCGACGATACCGGCAAACTCCTGCGCTGGTTCGGCACCAGCACCGACATCGACGATGCCAAACGGATCGAAGGCGACCTCAAAGAAAGCCGAGTCCTTCTCCAAGAATCCCACGGGGCACTGGAGCAGCGGGTCGCCCTCCGCACCATCGAGTTGTCCGATGCGATCTCGGCGCTCCGAGACGAAGTCGAGTTCCGCCGGCACGCCGAAGAGCGCGTGTTGGCCTCCGCGCGGGAACTGCGCCGCAGCAACGAGGAACTCGAGCAATTCGCCTACGTCGCCTCGCACGACCTCCAAGAACCCCTGCGGAAAATCCAAGCCTTCGGCGACCGGTTGAAGGTGAAGTTCAACCCGACCCTCGGGCCGGACGGCAACGACTACCTCGAGCGGATGCTGTCGTCGGCCACGCGGATGCGCCAGCTCATCAACGATTTGCTCGCTTACTCCCGCCTCACGACCAAATCGAGAGCGTTCGTCCCCGTGAACCTCGGCACCATCGCGGTCGGAATGCTCTCGGACTTGGAGATCCGGATTCAGCAATCCGACGCGCGCATCGAAATCGGCCCGTTGCCCACAATCGACGCCGATCCGCTCCAAATGCGGCAGTTGTTCCAAAACTTGCTGAGCAACGCGTTGAAATTCGCCCGCGCCGGAGTACCGCCGGAGGTCACGATCCGTTGCGGAGTTGCACCCGAGGATGCCCAGCTGTGCCAACTCCATTTCGCGGACAATGGCATAGGATTTGATGTCAAATACTTGGATCGAATCTTCCAAGTATTCCAGCGGCTCCACGGACGGGGGGATTATGAGGGCACCGGTGTCGGACTGGCGATTTGCCATAAGATCGTTCACCAGCACGGCGGCCAAATCACCGCGCGGAGCACCCCCGGCCAGGGTGCGATGTTCACCGTGACGTTGCCCTACCGCCAACCCGCAGCACCCCAAGACGCCCACAATGTCGCAAACGAAACCGATCACCATCCTCATGGCCGATGACGATCCCGAAGATCGCCAACTGACCAAGGAAGCTTTCGACGAAAGCCGGCTGAAGAACGACCTGCGCTTCGTCGAGAACGGCGAAGAGTTGCTCGATTACCTCAACCGCCGGGGGAAGTTCACCGACCCAACCACCTCCCCGCGGCCCGGGTTGATCCTTCTGGATCTCAACATGCCGTTGAAGGACGGCCGCGAAGCCCTGCAAGAAATGAAGGCCGACCCGCGGTTCAAATCGATCCGCGTGGTCGTGATGACGACGTCGCAAGCGGATGCCGATATCGCGCACTCTTACAATCTCTCGGCGTCGTCGTACATCACGAAGCCCGTCACCTTCGAGAATTTGCTCGAAGTGATCCGCGTCCTCGGCAAGTACTGGCTCGAAATCGTCCAACTCCCGGACAACCCCGATGACACCGCCGGTTGATGCGGGGCCGATTCGGGTTCTGCTCATCGAAGACGACCCCGAAGACTACCTCATCACGAAGAATTTGTTCGAGGAGCTCCCCGGCCACCCCTTCGTCCTCGAGTGGGTCGATGGCTACGAGGCCGGCTTGGATGCCATCAGTCGCGGTACGCACGACGTCTTCCTGCTCGATTATCGCCTCGGGGCTCGCGACGGTATCCAATTGCTCGCGGAGGGGCGCGCCCGGAATCCGAACGCCGCCGTGATCCTGTTGACCGGGCAGGGCAAGTACGAAATCGACCGCCGAGCGATCGAAACCGGCGCGGCCGATTACTTGGAGAAAGGGCGGCTCGACCCGATCTTGCTCGAACGGTCGATCCGCCACGCACTCCTTCAGAAGCATTACGAAGCCGACTTGGAAGCGAAGGTCCGCGAGCGCACCGACGCCCTCCGCGAAGCCGACCGCCGCAAGGACGAATTCCTGGCCGTGCTCGCCCACGAGTTGCGGAACCCGCTCGCCCCGGTTCGCAACGCGCTCACGATCATGAAGCTCAAACGCGACTCGCCCGAGGCGGTCGATCGCGCCATCGGGATGATCGACCGGCAAGTCGGCCACATGATCCGGCTCATCGACGAGTTGATGGATATGTCGCGGATCACGCGCAACAAACTCCGCCTGGTGATGGAGCGGCTTCCCATCTCGGCAGTCATCGCGACCGCGGTCGAACTGAGTTCGCCGAAGATCGAAAAAGCCGAACTGACGCTCACCATCGTGCCGAACGCCGAAGATGTGATCGTGACCGCGGATCGTCTGCGGCTCGCCCAGGTGCTCTCCACTTTGCTCGACAACGCGGCGAAATACACCCCGCCCGGCGGGACGATCACCCTCACCACCGAAATTCTACCGGGCGAAGTCCGCGTGGGGGTCACCGATACCGGCGTCGGCATCCCCGCGGAGCAGAAGCCCTACTTGTTCGAGTTCTTCACGCAGATCGACCGGACGATGAAACGCTCGCAGAGCGGACTTGGCATCGGTCTTGCGATGGCAAGCCGCTTGGTCAAGATGCACAGCGGCTCG
>JANOSQ010000963.1:0-1642 GCA_031415915.1 Fimbriiglobus sp.
CATCATGAACCCCGCGAACATGCTGCGCAAATGGTTCCCCCGTAAATGTGGTGTCAAGGCGCACCGTCGTTGCGCCGCATGCGGCCGCGATCCCCGGAGCGAGCCTAGCCGGTTTGGCGGCCGATAAGCCCGCGATGACGGCCAGTGCAGGGCCGCTTGCTAGCGTGACCCCGTCATCCCGCCGGAGGCGCAGGGTCGAGATCGGCGCAGCCGGCCGACCGGGAAGGAGATCGGACCATGAACAGGGTCCTCTCACAGGCCGCCTCACCCGCGACCCGGAGATGCACAGTCTGGCCAGCGGAAAGAACGTCACGACGTTCAGGGAGTTGCTGACACCGGCTCCGAGGGCGACCGGGGCGTTGCTTGGCCGCACCGGGTGCCGACTTTGCTATGTCCAACCCCGCTCGAATCTCGCATACTGCGCCCAACGGCAGGGAGGCAGAGATCGAGGGATCAGCAGCGCGGCGGCCCGTCACGGTCGCCCCTTCGTCGCGCTGTGCCAATGGCGAGACCGACCCCGCCCGCTAGGGCGTATTGCGCCCCGAAAGAGGTCACGCTCATGGAACCAACCGCGTCCCCGTCCCAGCTACGCCGTCTCAGCGGTCTGCGAGGCGGCATTGTCATTGGGGTGGCGGTCGCTCTCGTCGGTATCGGCGTCGGAACGGCGACCGGCGCGGTCACGCCGTTCCAGATGGTCGTTATCAAGAACACGACCGCCGAACCAGTCCCAGTTGCCGGGACCGTCAACGTCGGCAACACCCCGGCGAACCAGAACGTGACTGTGAGCAACTTCCCAGCGACACAGCCCGTTGCGATAACCAACATTGCGCCGGCGGAGGTAGCGGACAACGTCTTCAGCGCAGCCCGTGGGTTCGAACCCGGTTCGCGCTCTTTCCCATTCGGGAAGACTATCAACGTCACCACGCTGATCGTGGCCGAAGGGGATTCAGGATTCTTCGATGTGTACTTGAGTATGCCGAGCGGCGACGAGCTTGTTCTCGTTAAGGACACGAGGGACCATTTCAGCCAGGGCTTCACCATGCCGGTGCCAGCGACGGGGGTACGCGTGGTGTGTACGAACGTCGTGTTGACCTGCAGTATCAACGTTTCGGCATTCGGCTATTGATGTGACGACCGGCTGCGCGTCCTAGAACTCGTTCGGCCCTCGCTCCGGTCCCATCGTCGCGATCCCGCCTCCGGGCGGTCAGCCTCGAGGGGGCCGACGAGGGCCGTTTCTGTGTACTGCGTATTCGGCTATTGACGACGTTCAACGTCGCCAGCAACGAGTTCGTCGGAGGCGGCAAGGAGAAGTCGGAATACCACCCCGTGGTGGCCTGGGTTTGAGGTCCGTTTGGTCGTACTAGAAGCCAGGCCGGACCGCTCAGGCCGTCCCGCCTAGATGTGATTCCCGGACACGTTGTTGACAGATGGGAGTCGCGCCGGGCGCCTGAACCGTGGTCCCCCGGATCTTCGTCAGGATGAACTACCGTCGTATTCGGCGACGACGGCGGCCAGGACCGATGCGTCCAGCCTCGGGCTGGCCGACGAGACTCCGCCGGAGCTCACGCGCCGACCGATCCTTCGGGTGTCCTCGCAGCGACCACGTATCCGCCTGATCGTGCGTGCGCGTGGCGTCGTTCCG
>JANOSQ010000964.1:0-5694 GCA_031415915.1 Fimbriiglobus sp.
GCCTGCTGGCAGCGGAACCCCGAGATCGGCATCATCAACATCCTCAATCCGGACGGCACCATCGCCGCGGGGTTCGGCGAGTACAGCGGCCTCGACCGCGCCAAGGCCCGCGCCGCCGTGGTGGCCAAGATGGAGGAACTCGGCCTGTACGTGGACAAGCAGGATCGCGACATCCCATTGCCCTACAGCGACCGCAGCAAGACGCCGATCGAGCCATTCCTGAGCGATCAGTGGTTCGTGCGAATGGGGAGTGACACCACCCCGAGCGGGGGACGTCAGTCCCCCGTGGATGCTGCACGGGGGAGTGACGTCCCCCGCTCGGGAGGATTGGCCCAACTCGCCATCGATGCGGTGATTTCGGGCAAAGTAAAGTTCTTCCCCGAGCGCTACGCCAAGACCTACCTCGATTGGCTCGGAGAGAAGCGCGACTGGTGCGTGAGCCGCCAGCTCTGGTGGGGGCACCGCATTCCGGTGTGGAGTAAGCATTACAACATCGGTCGAGGAAGCGGCCTTGCGCAGGCCGAGCAAATGCGTGAGTTAATGATCGCCTTCAATAGAAGCAGTGCTGGGGGTGACGGGGGGCGAATCAGTACACCGGGCGACACTGCTGGCGTGGAGTTAATCGATGGTATCAGTGGCTTGGCCATCACCAACTCATTCGATTTTAGCCTCAATACTGGCACCATCCATGTGTGTGTCGAACACGGGCATGACGACTACCAAGACTTGCTCACTTGTGCCGGCTTCACGCAATCCGAAGACGTCCTCGATACCTGGTTCTCCTCCGCGCTTTGGCCGCACTCCACGCTCGGTTGGCCGGAGCAAACTCCCGAACTCGCGAAGTACTACCCGACCTCCACGCTCTGCACCTCGCGGGACATCATCACCCTTTGGGTGGCGCGCATGGTACTCACGGGGATGTACAACCTCGGCGAAGTTCCGTTCTCCCAGGTCTACGTTCACCCGGCCTTGCAGGACGGCTTCGGCGAACGCATGTCGAAGACCAAGGGCAACGGGCTCGACCCGCTCGACATCATCGAACTCTACGGCACCGACGCCATGCGCTACGGCATGGCCGCCATCGCCACCGAAACGCAGGACATCCGCCTGCCGGTGGTGAACGTTTGCCCGCACTGCGGCACGCAGATACCGGTGAAGCAAGAGCACATGTACATGCGGACGAAGAAGCTCGCCTGCCCGCAGTGCAAGCAGCCCTTCCGCCCCGGTGGCCCCTGGCCGAGCGACGACCCGGAACTGAAGACCGCCAAGCAGGCCAGCGACCGCTTCGAAGTCGGCCGCAACTTCGCCAACAAGATGTGGAACGCCACGCGGTTCATCTTGATGAATTTGGAAGGCTACACCCCTGCCCCGCTGACCATTGCCGAACTGCCGACGGAGGATCGCTGGATCGTCTCCCGGTTGGCCACGACGGCGCAGGCGATGACGGCGGCGCTCGAGGGTTTCCGCTTCGCCGAAGCCGCGAAGCTCATCTACGAGTTCACGTGGACGGAGTTCTGCGACTGGTACATCGAGATGAGCAAGGCCCGCCGGAGCGATCCGACCTGCCAGCGTGTGCTCGTCGGCGTCCTCGACGGCATCCTGCGATTGGTTCACCCGATCATGCCGTTCCTCGCGGAATCGCTGTGGGAGTACCTCCGCGAAGCGGCCCCAGTGCGCGGTTTACCGACACCGACGGAAGCCGAGGAGAGCGTCTGCATCGCGAAGTGGCCGACGCTCGATGCGCTGATCGACGACTCCACGGAGTCGAGCATCGCCCGGATGCAGGAACTCGTGCGCGGCGTGCGCGAGATCCGCAACCGCTACCAGGTCGAAGACAAAACGATGCTCGACCTCACGGTGAAGTGCAGCGCCGAAGTGGCGGCGGAGTTCACCGCGCTGCAGCCATTCATCGTGCAACTCGGGAAGATTTCAACAGCATCCTTCGGGCCGACGGTGGTGAAGCCGAAACAATCGGGGAGCGTCATCACCGAAGCGTTCGAGGCATCCGTAAACCTCGCCGGATTGATCGATCTCGCCGCCGAGACCAAACGCACCGAGAAGCATATCGCCGACCTCCGCAAACAAGTCGGCGGGATGCAGAGCAAGCTGAATAACGAAAGCTACGTCAAGAACGCCCCTCCGGAGCTGGTGGCGGAGACGAAAGGCAAGGTCGCCGAGTTGGAGAAGCAGATCGGGATGCTGGAGGCGAACTTGCAGAGCTTGGCGAGCGGCACGGCGTAAGCGCCCGAACTGGGGTGCAGCAACGGATTGTGGCGTCCGGAATTGGGTATTCATCCTGTTCGGTCGTTCCGGTCGGCCGGAACTCCGAAATGCCGATTCCACGCGTCGACGCAAGTCCTTGCAGCGCATGGTCTGTTCAGTGATTTGGAAACGAGTTCAGCGTTTGGCAACGAGTTCACGCGAGGGTGTGCGTGTTCTCGCTGAACTCGATTGGGCCGAATTTCATCGGTGCACCCCGAACTGTTTCCTCGTGACAACGCCTCCGATTTCGCGCACAATACTCATTCGACTGCCCACCCTCCCCGGAGTCCAGCCATGCCTCGCCCTTCCCGTCGATCGTTCCTCCGAGCCGGCGCCGCTACGGCCGGCGGTGTGCTCCTCTCCTCCCCGAACGTACACGCGGCCGGAAACAATCTCCTCAAAGTCGGCCTCGTCGGTTGCGGGGGCCGCGGCGGCGCGGCGGCCATCAACGCCCTCGCGGCGGATAAGAACACCAAGCTCGTCGCCCTGTGCGACGTCTTCCCGGATCGCATCACGAAGAAGCTCGCGGAACTCAAGGAATCCGAATACGTCGCACAAATCGACGTCCCGGCCGAGCGGCAGTTCTCCGGCTTCGATGGCTACAAGCAACTCATCGATACCGATGTCGATGTCGTGCTGCTCGTCAGCACGCCCGGGTTCCGGCCGCAGCACCTGGCTTACGCCGTCGAGAAGGGCAAGCACATCTTCATGGAGAAGCCGCACGCCACCGATGCCACCGGCGTGCGCTCGGTGCTCGAGAGCGTGAAGGTCGCCAAGGAGAAGAAGCTCAACCTCGTGTCCGGGTTCTGCTACCGCTACGAGCCGAGCAAACGCGAGACGGTGAAGCGGATCCACGACGGGGCCATCGGCACCGTTCAAGCGATCCACACGACTTACCTCACAGGCGACCTCTGGTTCCGCGGCGATGAACCCAAGTGGTCCGAGATGGAGTACCAGCTCCGCAATTGGTACTACTTCACCTGGCTCTCGGGCGACTTCATGATCGAGCAGCACATCCACAGCATCGACAAAGCCGCCTGGATTATGAATGGGGAACTTCCCGTCAGCGCCCAAGGCATGGGCGGTCGGCAGACCCGCACCGAGAAGAAGTACGGCAACGTGTGGGATCACTTCACGGTGGTGTACGAGTACGCCAGCGGGGCCAAGGTGGTCAGCCAATGCCGGCAGGTCAGCGGGTGCCACAGCGAAGTGGCGGACCACGTCATCGGCACCAAGGGGAGCGCGCAGATCATGGCGCACACGATCCACGGCGAAGGCGGGATGTGGAAGGCCGATGCGAGGAAGAACCAAGACATGTACCAAGTCGAGCACAACGAACTCTTCGCGGCGATCCGCGCGGGCAAAGTGATCAACGACGGTGAAGTCTCGGCGCTGAGCACGCTCATGGGCATCATGGGCCGCGAAGCGGCTTACACGGGCAAAAAAGTGACGTGGAAGGACATCCTGAACTCGAAGCAGAACCTCCAGCCGGAAACGTACGCCTGGGGCGCGAACCCGGTTCCTACCAGCCCGCAGCCGGGCAAAACGAAGTTCGTGTGAGCGGTCTGTGATCCGGAGTTTTCACCGCAGAGGAAGAAGAGCACGCAGAGAGGGAAGAAAGATAGTCCGAAGACAAATTCTGTTCTTTCTCTGCGTCCTCCTCCTTCTCTGCGGTGAAAAGATTCTTTCCCACTTCCAAGGTGCAACTATGAATCGTCGCGATTTCCTCGCCGCCGGTGCGGTCGCCGTCGCCGCTACCCCGTTGCTCGCCGTCGAACCGCCGCGACCCCCCAAGCTGAAGAAGGCGCTGAAGTACGACATGATCGGCGTGAAGGGGACGCCGACCGACAAGTTCAACGCCATCAAAAAGCTCGGGTTTCTCGGCGTCGAGATCAACAGCCCCGGCGGGTTGAAGCTCGACGAAATCGTCGCCGCGACGAAAGAGACGGGCATCCTCGTCCACGGTGTGATCGACTCCGTCCACTGGGCGGACACGCTGAGTAGCTCGACCGAAAAGATCCGCGCGAAGGGTCTCAAAGCGCTCCTCGGGGCCATCGCCGACGCCAAGACGGTCGGGGCCGATACGGTGCTGCTGGTGCCGGGGGTTGTGAACGGAGATGTGAACTACGAGCAGTGCTGGGAGCGCTCGACGGCGGAGGTGAAGAAGGCCATCCCGGTCGCCGAGAAGGCCGGGGTGAAGATCGCCATCGAAGTCGTGTGGAACAATTTCATCACGAAGCCCGAGCAATTGATCGAGTACGTGGATCAGTTCAAGACCGAGACGGTCGGGGCCTACTTCGACGTGTCCAACATGGTGAAGTACGGCGTGCAGCCCGCCGACTGGATCCGCAAGCTCGGCAAGCGGATGCTGAAATTCGACTTCAAGGGCTTCAACAACGACCAATTCAAAGCCAAGAAGAGCGGCTGGGTCGATATCGGCGAAGGCACCGAAGACTGGCCCGAAGTGCTGAAGGCACTGGCGGAAGTGAAGTACACCGGCTGGGCCACGGCCGAAGTCGCCGGCGGCGACGAGAAGTTTTTGAAGGGCGTCGCCGACAAGATGGACAAGGTGCTGGGGTTGTGATCAATTCGCTTGGCTGTTCAACCGGGCTTTGAGGTCGGCGAGTTCCTTCGCCAGCGCATCGGCCCGGATCTTCTCCGTTTCGGCATGGCCCTTCTGCGTTTCGGCCAACGCGACTTGAGTATCGTACGCCTCGATCAGTTCCAGCTCATCGCGGATGTCCTTGCCGGTGCTTTCGGCCACGATCAATCGATCCGATTCCCAACGGAACCAAAGATCGAGGGGCGGAATCCGAACGCCGAGTTTGTGCGAGTCGACCATCAACCGATAGCCGCTACTCGTGAGTTTGAACGCGAGGATGGCGGGCCGTTTGTTCGGCGCCGCCACGTCCACGACGACGAAATAGGGAATCCCGAGGACGATGAACTCGTCGAATTTGTCGCCGAAATCCATGTGCCGCGTGGCGGGGGAGGTGACCTCGAACACGGCCACCACCTTCGCACTGAAATCTTCGACCGGCAAAGTACCCTCGGTTGAATCGAAGCCCGACCGCATCCCCTCGAACACGATCGCATCCGGCCCGTGAGGCTCCATGTCGGAACGCTGCCAGTCGATTCGCAGCTCGGTGAACGTCGCCAGTTCGGCCCGGTGGCGCAGGCCGACCTTCAAAGATTGCCGCAAGTAGTGCAGCGTCGTCGAATGGAGGTCCGCGAGCATGAACCGATCCTCTTCCTGCGGGTGCAGGTAGTCCCACTCGCTCAGCGGTTCGAAATGGTGAGACACAACTTCGCCGTTCGCATCCCGGTGCAGAACAATGCGCGTGCCGATGTGGAACGGGTACCCGTCCGGCTTCTTCGCTTCGACTTCCGTGAGAAGTTGCGTTGGCATGGCTGAACTCCAAGGGGATCGAC
>JANOSQ010000965.1:0-3818 GCA_031415915.1 Fimbriiglobus sp.
ATATTTCCTGGACAGACCGAACTTTTCTGGACAGACCAAGCCCCCCTAGGACTTACGCCGAGTGCCGGGAGGGGGGACGCGCTGGACAGACTAGCTCCGGGGGCGGACGGCGACCGAAACCCATTGATGCACCTCCGAAAAAAGCTTCTGGCACACCCCGGCCCCTTCCGCGTATCATCACAGTCCGCTCCCTTCCCGTCCCGAGGTTCCCGATGGTGCTCCGTTCCCTCTTCGCCGCCGCGGTCGCACTGGCGATCCCCGCGTTCGCCGGCGCCGCCGAGCCGACCCCGCCCAAAGGCTTCACCGCGATCTTCAACGGCACCGACCTCGCCGGTTGGCACGGTTGGGCCATCCACGACAAAGGCGCTTCGCCTCCGGAAATGGCCAAAGCCAAACCTGAGGACAATGCCAAGCTCGTCGAAAAATACACCGCGGACGCCAAGAAACACTGGACGGCCAAAGACGGCGAACTCATCAACGACGGCCACGGCGCCTATTTGGCCTCCGAGAAGGAATACGGGGACTACGAGCTGCTCATCGACTACAAGACCGTCGCCAAGGCCGACAGCGGCATCTATTTGAAGACCAGCCCGCAGGTGCAAATCTGGGACTTCACCGACAAAACCAAATTCCCACTCGGCGCCGACAAAGGCAGCGGCGGCCTCTGGAACAACGGCGCCGGCGCGGCCGGGAAGGATCCGCTCGTCCTCGCCGACAAGCCCCTCGGCGAATGGAACAGCTTCCGCATCCGCCAGCTCGGCGAGCGCACGACCGTCTACCTCAACGACAAGCTCGTCGTCGATCACGCCCGCATGGAGAACTTCTGGAATCGGAAGATGCCGCAGCCGGCGAAGGGGAAGATCCTGCTGCAGACCCACGGCGGTGAAATCCGCTGGCGGAACATCTTCGTCCGCGAGATCAAAACCGAAGAAGCGAACAAGCTGCTCGCCGAGAAGATCGGCACCGGCTTCACCGACCTCTTCAACGGGAAAGATCTCACCGGCTGGACCGGCGCGACCGACAACTACGAAGTGGTCGACGGCACCATCGCCTGCAAGAAGGGCACGAGCGGCGTGCTTTTCACCAAAGAGGAATACGCCGACTTCCAAGTCGCCCTCGAAATCAAACTGCCGAAGAACGGCAACAACGGCCTCGGCATCCGTTACCCCGGCAAAGGGGACGGCGCCTACGGCGGGATGACCGAACTCCAAGTGCTCGACGACGATTACAAAGGCATCGACCCGCGCCAAGCCCACGGCAGCGCCTACGGCATGGCCCCCGCCGCGCGCGGGTTCCAACGGCCGATCGGCGAGTGGAACTACCAAGTGGTCACGGTCAAGGGGAGCACCATCAAGGTGGAACTGAACGGGAGTTTGATCCTCGATACCGACCTGAGCAAGATCACGGAGTACTTGGGGAAAACCCCGCACCCCGGCAAGGACCGCACGACGGGGCACTTCGCTTTCCTCGGCCACGGCGACGGCGTGATGTTCCGAAATGTGAAGATGAAAGTGTTGAAGTAACACAAAGGCGAGCCGACCCTGGCAAGGGTCGGGTGCCTACCGCGCGCCGACAACCCGCGTGTTGACACACGCGGCTCGCCACCGCCCTTCCCCCTCCCTCATTCTCCCGGAATTCCATGCGCCCAATCTCCCGCCGCGCCGCCATCCAATCCGTCGCGGCCGCGCTCGTTCTCCCGTCCGTCTATCGCGTCTGCAAGGCCGCGCCCAGCGAGACGCTGCTGCACGTCAGCGTCGGCGCCGGCGGGATGGCCGGCTCCGACATCGGTTCCCTCACCGCGAGCAAGAACCTCAAGCTCGTCGCCGTCGCGGACGTCGATTCGAACGTCTTCGAGTCGAAGGGCTTCGCCGAGCTGAAAAAGAAGTTCCCCGACCTGAAGACCTACACCGACTGGCGCGAGATGTTCGACAAGGAGAAGTTCGATTCCGCGAACATCTCCTGCCCGGACCACATGCACGCGGCGCCGACGATGCGGGCGATCCTGAGCGGCAAGCACGTCTACACGCAGAAGCCGCTGACGCAGACGATTTACGAAGCGCGCCGACTGACCGAAGCCACCAAGAAGGCCAAGATCGTCTCGCAGATGGGCATTCAAATCCACTCGGCGGCGGAACACAAGACGCTCGTCGAGTGGATCCACGCTGGGGCCATCGGCGTCGTCAGCGCCGTCCACAGTTGGAGCAACAAAGACTGGGGTGACAAGGCCAAGAAACCCGACCGCAAGGACGAACCGCCGAAGAATTTGGACTGGGACAAGTGGCTCGGCGTCTCCGCGGAGATCCCCTTCATCGGCGGCGGCTACTACCACCCCGGCAACTGGCGCAAGCGCCTCGCCTTCGGCACCGGCACCTTCGGCGACATGGGCTGCCACATCCTCGATCCCGTCTTCGGGGCCATCGGCGTCGGCAACCCGAAGAGCATCACGAGTGTCGGCGATGCGCCGAACGAAACGAACTGGGGCCTGAACTGCCAGGTCGAGTTCGTCTTCCCCGGCAGCAAATACACCACCGACAGCGTGAGCCTGACGTGGTACAACGGCCAAAGCAAACCGTCCGACGACGTGTTGAAACTGATCGCCCCGCACAAGTTCCCCGGCCAAGGCTCGATCCTCATCGGCACGAAGGGCGTGCTTTTCTCCCCCTACGGCGGGGGCATGCCGATCCTGCTCCCGGCCGAGAAGTTCACCGACTTCAAGCGCCCGCCGATCAAGGGCGACAACCACTATCTCCAGTTCGTCGATGCGGCCCGCGGCATCGGCAAGACGAGCGCCCCGTTCGAGTACGCCGGCCCGCTGACGGAAATGGTGCTGCTCGGGTGCTTGGCCACGCGGTTCCCCAAAAAGGAACTGAAGTGGGACACCGCGAAGATGGAAGTGACAAACCTGCCCGAGGCGAACCAATTCGTGAAGAAGACCTACCGCAAGGGCTGGGAAGAGAAGGGCCTGAGTTGAACTCCGGGAAGCGGCTGCGAGCACGACGACCCATCGTGCTCGCGGGGGCGGCTCACTTCTTCTTCGCTTCGATCACTTCCAGTTTGATCTCCTTGAAGCGCACTTCCATCGGCCCGCCGCTGTGGACCTGCACCGCGATGACGCCGCGCTTGGCGAGCTTGTCGTCCTCGTAGTCGCACACGAGGTTCCCGTTGATCCACATCTTCACCTTCGGGCCGATGGCTTCGATCACATACTCGTTCCATTCGCCTTCCTTGACGTGCTTTTCGCCGCCCTCTTTCACCAACAACCCCCGGCCGCTCTCCTCGTAGAGCTTGCCCCACCAGCCTTTGCCCATGTCGGCCTGGGGGCCGCGCATCTCGCCGCCCTCGATCGGCACGCTGCGGAACTGGATGCCGCTGTTCTCGGTGTTCGGGGTCAGCTTCGCCTTCAGCGTCAGTTTGAAGTCCTTGAGGTCCATCGTCGACTTGGCGAAGTTGTTCGCCTTCAAGCCCTTCTTCGTCGAACCGACGATCTCGCCCTTATCCACGCTCCACACGTCCTTGTCGACGTCCCAGCCGGTGAAATCTTTGCCGTTGAAGAAGTCCTTGGCGTTCTCGCCGTCGCCCAAGATCGGCACCTGCTGATTGAACTTCAAGTATGCGAACAGGTCGCGCACTTGCAGGTCGGTCAGCGGCTTGGTGATGTCGTCGGGCATCATCGACAGATCGCTCGGCGTCCGCTTGTCCACGTCCTTCACCGGGATCGTCAGCGTTTCGGTGGCCGTGGCGACGGTCAGCGTCGCGGCGTTCTCCTCCTTCACGATGCCGGTGATCACTCGGCCGTCGAGCAGATCGAGCTTCGTCGC
>JANOSQ010000966.1:0-5116 GCA_031415915.1 Fimbriiglobus sp.
CAGAATCGCCGACGCACTGGCAAAACGCTTCGCTCCGATGAAGCCGCGGGCGTGGGACGACCCCGATTGCGAGATCTCCGCGTTCGCCAAACCCGAGGTCGCCGAGGCAATCGACAACATGCTCGAAGAAGGGCTGAAGACCCCCGGGGCAGTCGACGTGACCGCGAAGTACCGCACCGGCCCGCGCCTAGTGAAGGATGGCCGCATCGCCTATTTGCTGCCGACGGTGATCCGCTGCGAAACCCCGGAGCACCCGCTGGCGAACAAGGAGTTCCTCTTCCCCTATGCGAGCGTCATAGAATGTCCTCAGGCCGACGTGCTGAAGCGCATCGGTTACACCTTGGCGGCCAGCGTCTTCTCCCGCGACGCGGCCTTCATCGCCGAGGCGATGGCCTGCCCGCACATCGAGCGGCTGAACATCGGGGCGCTGCCGACGAATCGTTTGACTTGGGATCAGCCGCATGAAGGGAACCTTTTCACGCACCTCTACAAGCAGCGGGCCCTCGCACTTGCAACCGGTTGATTTCCAACTCCTCGGCCGCGTCATTTTCGCTCCGGGTTCGCTCAGCCGCTTGGGTGAAGCGGCGCGCGAACTCGGGATCGCCCGCGCGCTGCTCGTCACCGATCCGGGGCTGACGCAAACCGGTCATCCACGCCGGGCGGTCGAATCGTTGGAAGCGGCCGGCATCGGGGTGACCACCTTCGACGGCGTGAAAGAGAACCCGACTGAAAAAGAAGTGGCCGCGGGGGTGGAACTCGCGCGCCGACACGGTGTCGATGGCATCGTCGCCGTCGGCGGCGGGTCGAGCATGGACTGCGCCAAGGGGATCAACTTCCTGCTGACCAACGGCGGCAAAATGGCCGACTACAAAGGGCACGGTAAAGCGACGAAGCCGATGCTGCCCTCGATCGGCGTCCCGACCACCTCGGGCACCGGCAGCGAAGCGCAGTGCTACGCGCTCATTACCGATTCGTCGTCGCACATGAAAATGGCCTGCGGGGACAAGAAAGCCGCATTCCGCGTGTCGATTCTCGACCCCGAACTCACGCTCTCGCAGCCTCGGATGGTGACCGCCGTCACCGGCATCGACGCGCTCGCCCACGCCGTGGAATCGCTTGTGTGCACGAAGGCCAACCCGTTCTCGCGGATGTGCTCCCTCGCGGCGTGGCACCGTCTCGAACCGAACTTCGAGACGGTGCTCCACGAACCGCAGAACCTCGCGGCCCGTGCCGAGATGCAAATCGGCTCCCACTTCGCCGGCATGGCCATCGAAGCCGCGATGCTGGGCGTCTGCCACAGTTGCGCCAACCCGCTCACCGCGCACTACGGGCTCACGCACGGCACCGCCATTGGCATCCTCCTGCCCCACGTCGTCCGCTTCAACGCCCCCGTCGCCGGGGATCGCTACCGAGAGTTGGGTTCCGATGCCGAGTCGCTGGCGAACCGCATCGCGGAATTGACCCGCGCCGCCGGATTGCCGAGCCGCCTGCAAGATTGCGGGGTCAGCGAGAGTATACTGCACTTGATGGCCGCGGAAGCCAACGAGCAGTGGACGGCCCGCTTCAACCCCCGGCCGGTCGGCGAACCCGAAATCCTTTCCATCTACCACGCCGCTTGGTGACGCATGAACCGATGGCTCGCGATGGGTGTCGCTCTCGCGCTGATCACTACCGTGCCGGCGGCCGATTGGCCCGTGTTCCGCGGCGACGCCCGCATGTCGGGCCACGGCGCGGCCAAGCTTCCGGATCAACTCCAAGAGCGTTGGACGTTCAAAGCCGGGGACTCCATCGACGGAGCACCCGCCATCGTCGGCGGCATCGTTTACTTGGCTTCGATGGATAAGCACCTCTATGCGTTGGATCTGGCCACCGGCAAAGAGAAGTGGAAGGTCAAACTGGGGCCGATGAAAGCCTCCCCGGCGGTCAATGGAAAACTGATCGTCGTCGGCGATGTCGAAGGCACCGTCCACGGCGTCGAACTCGCCACCGGTAAGCCGCTCTGGAAGTTCGCCACCGACGGCGAGATCACCTCCGGTGCCAACTTCCACAAAGAGAGCATTCTCATCGGCTCCCACGATTCCAAGCTCTATTCCTTGACCGCCGACGGGAAGAAGAATTGGGAGTACGCCATCGAAGGCCCGGTCAACGGATCGCCGGCGGTCGTGGATAGCACCACCTTCGTCGCCGGGTGCGACAGCATCCTGCACGCGATCGACATCCCGACGGGCAAAGAGCTTTGGAACGTCGATCTCGGCGGCCAAGCCGCGGCCACGGCCGCCGTGGCGGGCGACTCCGCCTTCGTCGGGTTGATGACGAACCAAGTCATCGCCATCGACTTGAAAGCGAAAAAGAAAGCTTGGCTCTTCGAACCGGCCCGGCGGGCCCAGCCTTTTTACGCCTCCGCGGCCGTGAGCGACGATTTGGTCGTCACGGGCAGCCGGGACAAGAAAATCTACGCTTTGAACCGCAAGACGGGGATCGAGGCTTGGAACTTCGCCTGCGAAGATTCGGTCGATGCGTCGCCCGTCATCGTCGGTGATCGCGTCTACATCGGATGCCAATCGAGCACCGCCGAGTTCTACGTCCTCGACTTGAAGACCGGCAAAAAACTGCAAGAGATGACGCTCGATAGCAGCGTGACCGGCTCGGTCGCCGTCGGGCCGGATTGCATCTTGGTCGGCACCGAGAAGGGTGTCCTGTATTGTTTGGGAAAGAAGTAGATCACCGTCGGGTCAATTGCATGCCGATGGTCCCGCTGCCGTGCAACACCCGGTTTCGACCCAGTTCTTTCGAGCGATACAAAGCCTCGTCCGCTTCTCGCAAGAGGCTTTCTCCGTCCGGCGTTTCGGCGCAGAGCGTCGCGACCCCCACGCTGATCGTCACCGCCCGACTTTGCCACGCCGTACCGGCGATGGCTCGTCGGCAGCGTTCGGCCAGAATCATCGCCCCTTCCATATCCGTATCGGGCAAGATCACGGCGAATTCTTCGCCGCCGTAGCGGGCGAGGAAGTCGGTCGTGCGAACCGCGTTCTGCAGCGCTTGCGCCACCGCTCGCAACACTTCGTCGCCGACGAGGTGGCCGAAGGAATCGTTGAAGCTCTTGAAGTGATCCACGTCGATCAGCAGTACCGACAGCGCGGTGCTCTGCCGGGCGCTCCGTGCGAACGACTCCCCGAGCGCCGCGTCGAACGACCCCCGATTCCGAATGCCCGTCAAACCATCCGTGACGGACAAAGTCTGCAGTCGGAAGTTCGCCCGTTCGAGTTCCACCTGATAGCCCAACAGGCAATCTTCGTACTTCATCT
The DNA here is from genome assembly GCA_031415915.1 of Fimbriiglobus sp. Classification (GTDB taxonomy): domain Bacteria; phylum Planctomycetota; class Planctomycetia; order Gemmatales; family Gemmataceae; genus JALHQU01. The sequence goes on from JANOSQ010000966.1 coordinate 3,306, forward strand.
GCTCGCCCGCATCGCGGACGACCACGCTCAATACATTCTTCCCGGCGTGCGGCGCCACGCTCGCGCTCAAATCGACGTCCAGTATCCCCCCGGACTTATGCCGGTACTTGCGCCGACCCACGACGTAGCCGTGCTCGGATCGGATCACCCGTTCGATATTCGCATCGACGCTGGCCCGGTCGTGATCGGCCAAGTCGTACATCGTCAATTCGGTCATTTCCCCGGCGCCGTAGCCGAACAATCGCAAGCAGGCGGTGTTCGCTTCCAAAATCCGTTTGCTCTCCAGCGAGACCAAGAAAACGCCCTCGGAAAGCCGCTCGACGACGTTGCGGAATTTTTCTTCGCTCTCGCGCAGCGCCAGCTCCGCTTTCTTTTCGGCCGTGCGATCCACGGCCATCCCGGCGAGCAACCGCCGGCCGTCCGGTTCGGTGAAAGGGAATTTGTACACCTGCCAGTGGTACGATTCCCCGTCGGGGGTCGGCACAGTTTCCTCCAAGGCCAAGGTTTCGCCCGTCCGGAGGATGCGCTCGTCGACCGCGCGGAGTTCCCGGGCAATTTCGACGGGCCACAGGTCGAAATCGGTGTGGCCCAGCCAGCGCTCTTCGGGGATTCCGAATCTCCGGGTCAAAGTGTCGTTGACGTAAACAAACCGGCCCGCCTCGTCTTTCATGAACGCCACGGCGGGGCTGTTGTCCATGAAAGCCCGGAACCGCTCTTTTTCGGCGCGGAGTTCGGCTTCGATCCGGCCTCGCTCGGCCAGTTGGAGCGCGAGTTCGTCCACCTGGCGACGCAACATCAACTGGGCGACGACTTGCCGGGCGAGGACCGCGAGCGCATCCAGCTGCATCGGCGACAGTTCCCGCGGCACGCGGTCGATCGCGCAGAGCGTACCGAGGTTGTACCCTTCGGGTGTCGTGAGCGGGTAACCCGCGTAAAACCGAATGTTCGGCTCGCCGGTCACGAGGGCGTTATTGCGGAAGCGGTCGTCGACCGCCGTGTCGGGCACGACGAACACGCCATCGCCCAAGATCGCGTGGGCGCAGAAGGCGAGATCGCGGTGGGTCTCGGCGGCGCCGATCCCGAACCTCGATTTGAACCATTGGCGGTCGCGGTCGATCAAACTCACCAGCGCGATCGGCACATCGCAAATGGACGCCGCGAGCCGGGCGATGTCATCGAAGCGCTTCTCGGGCGGCGTGTCCAACACCTTCATCCGGTGGAGGGCGTCCAACCGCTCGGATTCGCAGGGGGGCAGTGGTGCGATCATCGTGTCCGTCGTTTCGTGTGTCACCAAACTCTAGCCGTAGCCTAGTTCATGTTCGGCGACACGCAATCGGAGCGGCCGGGCTGTAAGGCTCCGGGGCCTCTCGCGGTAAGGTCAAGGGGCATACATTAGCTTCCGGACTACAAATTTGCGGCCCGCCCCGAGTCGAGTACAGACCATGAGTATGCCGGATCAAGAGAAAACGGGCCTCGGCAACTACTTCATTGCGAACTATCCCCCGTTCTCGTTTTGGACTGGGGCGGATGTCCCGCGCGCTTTAGATGCGTTGAACCGTGCTCCGAAGCCGGGGACACCGCTAGGATTGTACCTCCACATTCCCTTCTGTCGGAAGCGTTGCAAGTTCTGCTACTTCCGCGTCTACACCGACAAGAACGCCAAGGATGTCAGCGTCTATCTCAATGCGATCCTGAAGGAAGTCGAACTCCTCGCGGCGACCCCGTCGGTCGGTGGGCGACACCTCGATTACGTCTACTTCGGCGGCGGCACGCCCTCGTACTTGAGTGCCGATCAACTCAAAGGACTGATG
>JANOSQ010000967.1:0-9140 GCA_031415915.1 Fimbriiglobus sp.
GACACGCCCCGCAACACCGCGAGCCTGTCCCGTTCCCGCTGACTCATCGCAAACCGATCCGATTCTTGTACCCCGACCATCGCGCCCTCCCCGGCCTGAACGAGGGGGACACTTCTATCGAGTTAAGACCGGACATTTCTAGAGCGGATTTCAAGTTGCCGTATCGTGTGTCGTGAAAATGGAAGTCCCCCCTCTCCCGGCTTTGCGGGAGAGGGGGGCCGAAAAAAGGCGGAGACGCTACGCGAACTTGAATTCCGCTCTAATGGGGTTCAACAGTCTGATTCAAGTTGTCAGCGGTGCGTTTGACTCGCTGTCCAAGTGAGCGACCGGTGGGGTCTTCCATCGCTATACTGAAGGATTGCCCACGACGCGTCCCGAATCGCTCGCCATGAACGTGCCAGTACCGCGCCGGCCGAACAAGCTCACGTTGGAAATGTGGGACGAGCGCTACGCCGCGCCGTTCGCCCCGACCACTGCGGCCGAGTTGGCCGCGCAGGGTTGGGATGCCGTCGATGTCGTCTTCGTCACCGGCGACGCCTACATCGATCACCCCAGTTTCGCCATGGCGATCCTGCACCGCGCTTTGGCCGCCGCCGGGTTCCGCGTCGCCATTCTCAGCCAGCCCGATTGGAAGACGTGCGAACCGTGGCGGCAATTCGGCCGGCCGCGCTTGTTCTTCGCCGTCAGCGCCGGAAACATGGACTCGCTCATCAACCACTACACTGCGAACAAGAAGGTTCGCAACGACGACGCCTATTCGCCCGGTGGCCGCATCGGCTTGCGGCCGGATCGGGCGACCCTCGTTTACTCCCAACGTTGCCGGGAGGCGTTCGGGGGCGTTCCGGTGATCGCCGGCGGGGTCGAGGCCTCATTGCGAAGGCTCGCCCATTACGATTACTGGTCGGACACCGTCAAGCGGTCGATCCTGCTCGATTGCAAAGCCGACTTGCTCGTCTACGGCATGGGCGAGACGAACATCGTCGAAATCGCGAAGCGATTCCGCGATGGCCAGACCGTCAAAGAGATGCGCGACCTCCGCGGCGTCGCCTATGCTCTCGGTGCTCGGGAAACGACGGAGTTGCTGGCAACGCTTCCCGACAAACCCACTCTCCAATTGATTCCGAGCTTCGAGGTGATCTCGCAAGACAAATGGCAGTTCGCCGAGGCGACGCGGATCATCCACCACAACACCAACCCGCACAACGCCGTGACCCTCGTGCAGATGCACGACCGCCAAGCCGTGGTGCAAACGCCGCCGGCCATGCCGTTGACCGAAGCGCAGATGGACGAATATTACGGGTTGCCCTACACCCGCCGGCCGCACCCGAGTTACACCGAGCCGATCCCCGCCCACCAGATGATCAAAGACTCGGTGACGATTCTGCGCGGCTGCTTCGGCGGCTGCACCTTCTGCAGCATCACCGCGCACCAGGGTCGCATCATCCAGAGCCGCTCGTCCGAATCGGTGATGGCCGAGGTCGAAAAGCTCGCCGCCGATCCGGACTTCAAAGGGATCATCAGCGACATCGGCGGGGCCACGGCGAACATGTACGCGATGAAGTGCACCCGTCCCGAAGTGGAAGCCAAATGCCGGCGGCTTTCGTGCGTCCACCCGACCATCTGCAAGCTCCTAGGCACCGACCACGGTCCGTTGATTCGATTGATGAAAGATGTCCGCGAAGTCCCCGGCATCCGCAAAGTGCTCGTTTCGTCTGGGATTCGCATGGATCTCGCCCAGCTGTCGCCCGAGTACGTCGCCGAACTCGCCGAGCACCACACGGGCGGGCGGCTGAAGGTGGCCCCGGAGCACACGAGCCCGACGGTGCTGGAAGCGATGAAGAAACCGAGCATCGACAACTTCGGCATCTTCGCCGAGCAATTCCAAGAAGCGTCCGCCGCGGCCGGTAAGCCGAAGCAGCAGATCATCCCCTACTTCATCGCCAGCCACCCCGGCAGCAACCTGGTCGAGATGATCGACCTCGCGCTGTATCTGAAGCGCAGCGGCTACCGGCCCGATCAAGTTCAAGACTTTATCCCGGCCCCGTTCGACATCGCGACGTGCATGTATTACACGGGCCTCGATCCGTTCACGAAGAAGGAAGTGCACATTGCGAAGGGGTTGAACAACCGCAAGATGCAGCGGGCTTTGATGCAGTTCTTCAAACCCGAGAATTATTTCGACGTCCGCCAAGCCTTGATCGAGGCGAAGCGGCAAGACCTCATCGGGGGATGCGAGGGTTTGATCCCCGCCGAGCCCCCGAAAGAAGCCATCGAAGCCCGGCGGAAGAAGGCGAACGCGGCCCTGCGCAACGACCATTACCACAGCGTCGCCAATCCCGCCGCGGGAGAAGCACCAGGCGAGCGGCCGGTTCCGCCGCAGGTGAAACAGACGGGCTACCGGCCGAAGCGGACGAGCCAACAGCGGCGTTTCAAACCCGGCCGGCCCGGGTATACTGGTGGGAACCCAGGGGGCGTAACATGAACGCGAGTGTCGAACCACGTGTCGAAATTGATGAGCAGATCAAAAGGGATGAGCAGCTATTGACTGCAGTCGAAGCTGCTTCCGACGTGTTCCGGCGCGCCGTAGACTCTCAGCCGGATCTCGTTCCCCGGAACGGGATGCTGAGTTGGATGAGCAGGATGTACTCGCATGAAGACAAGCGCGTTGTCCGGAAATACTCGGAACCGAACCCGGACGGAAAAACGCAGCGAAGCATCACGACCGAAATGCTTCCTTCGGCACTGCTCGACCCCGTGCAGCGGGATGTCTCCATGTTGCGTCTGCTCAGCGCGATTTCCCGGTGGCGTTTGGACGAGGTCAACGAACGAATCCGCGAACACCTGCGCGAGCTCGATTCGGAGGAGCAGCATGCCGTCGCCAACGCCCACTGATGTTGCCCGCGACGCCCTCACCAAGGTGGGACTTCTCGAAAAGGATGTAGTGCGGCTCCAAGAGGAAGCCGAACGACTCGATCCCTATCAATTGCGCGAACGCCTCGCCATCCTCGAAGATCGCGTCACCGAACTCCGCAAATCCAAAGAAGAAGCCGACCGGCGCTACTGGCAATTCGTCGTTCTCTTCGTTGGCGGCATTCTCACACTCGCCATCAACCTCGTCGTGTCGTTCGTCCGCAAATGAACCCTCCTCCCCTTCCCCCCTTCGCCGTCGCCGCCCCCGAAGTCGGGCACACCCTCGCCAAAGTCCTCCGCTCGCGGATGCACGAATCCCAGCCTTCTTGGACTGCGATCCGCGCGCTCATCGAGAATCGCCTCGTCCAAATCGACGAGATCCTCTGCACCGACTCGGCCCGCCGGTTGAAGGAAGGCGAAGTGGTCGCCCTGTTGACCAAGCCCGTACACCGCCCGAAGACCGCGACCCCGGATGGCCTCGTCATCCGGCACCTCGACGACCACGTTGTCGTCGTCGAAAAACCGGCCGGGCTGAGCAGCGTCCGCCACCCGGCCGAATTGGAATGGTCGGAGACCCGCCGCGAACTCGTCCCCACGCTGCAAGATGTCGCGCAAGCCGCCATCGCCCGGCAACTCAATCGCAAACCGAGCTCGCTGCCCCCGCTGCGGATCGTGCACCGGCTCGACAAAGAAACCAGCGGCCTGCTCGCGTTCGCCCGTTCGCCCCTCGGCGAACGCGTCCTCGGCATGCAGTTCCGCAAGCACACCGTCGTCCGCCGCTACCTCACCATCGTCCCCGGTACGTTCGTGCCGCGCACGATCACGTCCACATTAGTCCGTGACCGTGGCGACGGCCGGCGCGGCAGCACGACCTTCGCGAACACCGGCAAGAAAGCGACGACGCACGTGACCGTCGAAGAAAAGTTGAACGGCTACACGCTGCTCTCGTGCCGGTTGGAAACGGGCCGCACGCACCAAATCCGCATCCACCTCAGCGAAGCGGGGCACCCCGTCTGCGGGGACAAAGTCTACCACCGCAAGCCGAACGGGCAGGAAGTGCCCGATCAAAGTGGGGCCAAGCGGTTGGCCCTGCACGCCACCGAATTCGGCTTCGCGCATCCCACCACTGAGGTGCAGTTGCATTGGACGATGCCGCTGCCCGCCGACATGCTGAAGTTGGTGGAGAAGTTCCGGAGTTGAGGCAGCGTGTGCTCGTCAGAGCCGGACGCGTGAGCGACGTTCTGTTCTGATCGAGAGTCGCGATCGCTATCGCTCCGTTCGCCCAAGCAAACGTCGCTGACGCGTCCGGCTCTGACGAGCCGACGCCGATTCCGCCGGCTTTAGATCACGTCGTAGTTCACCCATTCCAGTCGTTCCATCGCTTGCAGAATCCACGGCGGTCGCCACGGATTCCACGCCGGGTAGAAGACCGCCAGCACCGAAAAGCCGAGCAGCACCGACAGCAGCAGCGGCCCGCGCTTCCACGCGGCGATGCGATCGACGCCCGGCAGGCCCGCGATCAACCAGAGCGGAATCATCCAGAAGAACCAGCGCGGTCCGCTCGTGAACCCGCCGTAGTTGTTTGTCTTGAAGACGAAGTAGGTCATCACGACGAGCGAGAGCACCGCGGTCATCGCCCCGACGATGGGCAGGTTGAAGACTCGCTCCGTCACATTCCGCGTCAACACCATCCGCACATCCGGAAGCGACCGCCGGACTAGAAGGCCGATGCCGACCAGCGACGCGAAGAACACCGGCGTCAAGCTGAACCAACCGTGGTGCCCGAGCAGCAGGTGGAACGCATACACGCCCTTCGGCTCATTCGCGAAGTCGATCCCCTTTTGCGGGATGCCCTGCTTGACGAGTTTCAGTTTGTCCCAATGGCTGCCGGCGAATTCGTACATCGGCCCGCCGAAGTCGCTGTAAGCCGGGAGGAAGCGGCCGAGCGCGGCGTAGTTGCACGCGAACAAAGCGGCGATCGGAACGAGCATCGCGGGAACGAAGTGGAGCAGCGTCGCCTTCGGGCGCACGTACAGCAATGGAATGAGTAGCGCCGCGCTGAACGCCACCGCGGGGAGATCCATCGTCGGAACAAAACCCGCGAAGAACCCCGCGATCAACAGACCCCGGCGCGATTCGGCTCCCGAACGCAGCAACGGGTAGAGCGCGAAGACGACGCAGTACGCGGCCGGGCTGTGGTTGTTCAGCGTCGTGGCGAACGTTGTGAGGAAAGTTCCCACGCAACCGGTCGTGAACGTCAGCAGTTTGCCGAAGTCGGTCGTGCCGAACCGGTCGATGAGCTTGGAGAGCAACAGCAAATAGACGGCGAAGGGGAGCACATTCACCGTGAGCAAGATCGTGCAGACGACGAGCCAGCGGTCGCGCACGATGCTCCAGCCGAAGCATTTCTTCAGCAACCAGTACTCCCACGCGATGAGCGTGGTCAACAACGGCGGCTTGCTCGAATAGAACTCGCCGGTCTCGGGGATCATCACTTTGTCGAGCGATTGGTAGCCGTCTTCGAAGATGATGCCGCGGTCCACAAGCCCCGGCGGGGTGTTCGCCGCCGTCTTCATCCGCTGTGCCGTATAGGCCCCGGCCCCTCCGAACGCGGAGTTCGCTTCCAGCTTCGGATCCGCTTCGCGGCGGCCCACCACGTACGTCCCCTCATCCACGAGCGAACGCACCGTGGCCCAGCGCGAGCGGTCGTTGCTGCCGAACATCGGCGTCGGTTCGGGCCGGGACGAGGGCCATTTGCGCTCGGGTTTGCCGGCGCGATCGAAGCCGAAGTTCGCCTCGGTCGCGGGGGCATAGCGGCTGGGTTCGACCACGTTTTCCGACCCGACGATCTTCGCCACGGCGATGAAGACCGCGACTGTGCCGAGCAACAGATAGAAGTTGCGGCGGAGCGCGGCTGTGGGGTCAAGCGGCGGCATCGGTGCGCTCCGCGATGCTGAATGGGTCATCGCTCCGTCGGGCGGTCGTCAGTTCGGCGAGGTATCCCGCGAGCAACGCCTGCGAGCCGAAGAGCGTCGTCGCCAGCGTCGTCGCCAGCAGGATCATCGGGTAGATGCAACCGGTGACGTTGGACCAGTACAGGATCATGGCGATGGCGAACAGGAACAACCCGCCCGCCGAAATGAGCCACGCGAGTAGCGCCGCGCTTCCGAAGAAGTGCATCGGCCGGTAGCCGAACGCGGTGACGAACTGCACCTGCAGCAGATCGAGGAATCCTTTGACGAACCGCCGCGGGCCGAACTTGGAGCGGCCGAATTTCCGGGCTCGGTGTTGGACGACGATTTCGCCGACACGGTATCCCTTGGCTGCAGCCAGCACCGGCACGAAGCGGTGGAGTTCACCGTAAAGCCGCAGATCGCGGACGACTCCGGCCCGGTACGCTTTGTAGCCGCAATTGTGATCGCGGAGTTTCACCCCCGTGACAAAGCTGACCACGCCGTTGAACAAGCGGCTCGGGTAGACCTTGTGCCACGGGTCGTTCCGCTTCGCTTTGTACCCGCTGACCAAATCGTTCCCCCGGCGGATCGCTTCGAGGAACTTCGGGATTTCGTTCGGGTCGTCCTGCAAGTCGGCGTCCATCGTGAAGACGATCTCGCCCGACGCCGTGCGGAACCCGGCTTCGAGCGCCGCCGCTTTTCCGAAGTTCCGCCGGAAGCGAATACCGCGGATGCGTGGATCGGCCGCGGCGAACTCACGGATCTTCCCCCAAGAATCATCGCCGCTGCCATCGTCGACGAAAATCAGTTCCAACTTCCACTCGGGGAGTTTCCCGACCGCCGTGAGGATTTCGCCCACCAACTGTTTCAGGCTCTCCTCCTCGTTGCAGAGCGGCACGACGATGCTCAGCAATCCCGGCACGGGTGGCGGTCGGTCGGTCGCGTCCATCAAGCCAGCCCCTGCGCGGGTTCGGGATCGGGTTTCGGTCTCCCTAGTTTCCAAAGTGCCAGCGCGAAAGCCACCTCGAAAATCGTCCAGACGATCCGCAGCGTCACCGCGACGAGGGCCGCGACCGGTTCCGCGGCGCTGCCTTCGGTGCGGGTCAGTTGCCCGGCCAGCATCGTCTTCAGCACTTCTTCGCGGGCGCCGAAGCCGCCGGGGAGGATCAAGGCCGCGAATCCGGTGACATAAGAAATGGTCACCGACGAGAGGTCTTGGAGGAACAAGTCGAGGTCGAGGGGCGTCGGCTCCGCGACCAGCCCGGCCACGGTCAACCAGAGGCTCAGAGCCAAGAGCACCCAGCCGAACAACGCTTGGGCGAAGCCACGAATTATCAAGCCCAGCGAGGGCGACGGCAATGGTCGCGCATCCGGCCCGCGGTACTTGCGGATCACCCGTCGGCCCAAGCGATTGATGACGACCAGCACCAAGGGAACCGTACACAGGCCCAGCAAAGCGAAGCCGGGGGTCGAATCGAAGGAGAAGCCGAGGCCGGCCCACGGCAGGAAACAGACGCCGACCACGGCCCCGGCCGCCATGTTCGTCAGCGTTTCGTAGGTTCCCGTGACTGCGATGATCGATGCGGGAATTCCTTTCCCGCGCAGCAACGCGACCCGCAGCAAGATGACCCACGCCTTGCCGGGAACGTATTTGCCGAACTGGCTCACGAAGTAAATCCGCACCCCGGCGAACCACGTAATGCGGACGCCCTGATCCCAAAGTAGTTGAACCCAGAACGTGCCCCAGAGCGTGTGGCACATCAGATAGAGCAATCCGGCAGGGAGGAGGTATTCGTAGTGGACGCGGTTCTCGCGCGCCCGCAGCGCGGGGGAATTGAGCAACCCCGCGAACGTCCAACCGACGGCGACGACGATCACGAGCGCGATGATCGCCGTCGCGATGCGCAGGGCGTGGCGGCGGAGCGGATGGCGATTCACACCCGGCACGGGGTCAGCCATCGCGGAGCCACCGGGCCGCGTCGGGATCGATTTTGAATGGCATTATTTCGTTATATCTTTCCGACGGCACCCCACCCACCCTCCGTTGGAAAGTAGCCTCCTGGCCAGAAAGCAACTAACGCTTCGGAATGACCAAGCGCCCCTAGGACTTACGGCGAGCTCGAAAATGGGCCCCGCGAAAAAAGCACTCGAGCGGTTGGCTGGAAGAGGTGATAGTTGCGTTGATGTTCGGGTACGAAATCAACAACCCCGCCTTTTCAAACGGGGTTGTTGACAGTTGCTTTGTAGAGCCGGAATCATTCGTCGTCAGGCGAGCACTTCTTCGCTCACTGCGAGCTTCGGAATCTTCTTCGCCATCAGTCTGCCCTCTGAATGGAACTAGCCTGCGCTGCGCTGCGCGCATGCCGTCAGATGGTTATGGAGTGTTTTTTGCAGAAGGCGTTGCGGAAGCGGAGCGCCGCTTTCAGCGCTTCTTTGCGCCCGCCCATCTTCTGATCGGAAAACAGTTTGGTCATCGTCTTCACGCCGACGATGCGGATGTTGACGTGGTAGCCGCGCGTCTTGCGGCTCGGGCTGTCTTTAGCCGCGAAATTCATGCGGTAGATGAATCGGTAGTCAGTGGCGGTGTTACTGACCGGTTCGGATTCGTCGGCGTCATCGAACTCGTCGTCGATGTCTTCGTCTATCTTCACGCTGACAGCTGGTGCCGCAGCTCCGTGCCGCTTCCGGTAAGTGCGTTCCCAGAAGCTCAGTTCGTCGCCGATTTTGCGGAGTGCTTCGCGGCGAGTTTCGCAGAACGACGGATCGACACCCACAGTTTCGACGAGCGAGTTCGCGTCATTTCCGTTCACTTCGCCCACCCTGATGAACGCGGAATCGAGTTTGTCCAAGGCTTCGCTGAGATCGGCGAGTCGGACTTTCAAGATTTCGGTCGGAGTCGTTCCTGCCCTGGTCGCTTTGACTTTGCCCGGAGGTGGGAACTGGTTGCGGAGATGAACATCGCTGATGATCTGTTCGCCGCTGCCATCTGCTCGCACGACAAAAGCACCGCTTTCGTCAACTGCACGTAACTGTCTCCCCTCCGAAAAATCTCGGATGGCATGAGCTAGTTGATGAATCCCTGAAGAGGACCCCATTCACTGGACCAAAAACCGCTTCGCATAAGGTGGAGTCATCGGTGTCTCGGCCACCCCCGGGACGGTTCGGCCGACGCTCGCTTCGTGAATCCTCCGTCTCCTGCCAACCGATCATCGTCTCGCCGGCTCTTCATTCTTGATTCTTCCCGCTCACGCCCGGCCCTTTCTCGCCGGGTTCTTC
>JANOSQ010000968.1:0-3617 GCA_031415915.1 Fimbriiglobus sp.
CCACGCAGTTAGACTCTTCCCACCTGCCCGTTGCCATTTGAACTGCGTCCCCCGGCGGAACTCCCCGTCGCCGAAGGAGACCGCGATGCTCCCTTCCTTTCCCCTCACCCGCCGCGAGTCGATGCGCGCCGGTGGCCTCACCGCCCTCGGGTTGTCGTTGCCCCAATTGCTCGCGGCCGGGTCGAATGTTCAACCGACGCGCGCCAAGCGCTGCATCGTGCTCTTTCTGTTGGGCGGGCCGCCGCAGCACTCCACTTGGGATCCGAAGCCGGATGCCCCCGCGGAAGTGCGGGGGGAATTCGGGCCGATCGACACCAACGTCCCCGGCGTGCGGATCAGCTCCCTGTTGCCGAAGCTGGCGAAGCAGGCCGACAAGCTCTGCCTCCTGCGGGCGATGTCCACCGGGGACAACGCGCACTCGTCGAGCGGCTACGCGATGCACACCGGCGTGCCGCACGCTCCGCTCAATGCCGAAGGCGTGAACCCCGGCCCGCCCAACGACTACCCGGCACTCGCGGCTTTGGTTCGCAAACTCCGCGGCGACGCCGGCGGGTTGCCGGGATCCGTCCGCTTGCCGATGCACATCTTCAATACGGACAGTTCCATCTGGCCGGGCCAAGATGCCGGGTTCCTCGGCCGCTCCAGCGACCCGTGGCTGTTCCGCTGCGAACCGGCGTCCCCGATCTTCGGACTGCCGGAGTTGACGCTGCCGAGCGAAATCAGCTTCGACCGGATGACGCAGCGCCAAGAATTGTTCCGCAAGATCGACCGCACCGCAGCGGTGCCGGTGAACGCCCACACCGAGACCGCCTTCGACTTGTTGAGTTCGCGGGCGGCGAAGGTCGCGTTCGATTTGTCCAAGGAACCTCCGCGGGAGCGGGATCGCTACGGTCGCCACCAATTCGGCCAGAGCTGCTTGCTCGCGCGGCGGCTCATCGAAGCGGGTGTCGGGTTGGTGCAGGTGAATTGGTTCCGCGGCCCGGACGAACCCTCGGATGCCCCCTGTTGGGATTCGCACGCGAAGGAAGCCCAGCGGTTGAAGAATGTCCTCTGCCCGACTCTCGATCAGGGATTCGCGGCACTGCTCGAAGACTTGGCCGACCGCGGGATGCTCGACGATACGCTGGTGATGTGCATCGCGGAATTCGGCCGCTCGCCGAAGATCAACGCCTCGGCCGGCCGCGATCACTGGGGCCAAGTCTTCAGCGTGGCCATGGCCGGCGGCGGGGTGAAAGGGGGCCGCGTATACGGTGCCTCCGACAAAGTCGGGGGCTACCCCAAGGAGGGGAAAGTGACGCCGGCGGATCTCACGGCCACGGCGCTGCATTGCTTGGGGATCGACCCCGGTGCGGAAATCCACGACGCGCTCAAACGCCCGCTCCCCGCGAGCCGCGGCACGATCATCCGCGGGATTCTGTGATGCGGATTGCCCTCCTCATCCTGCTCGGACTCGGCGCCGCCTTGTTGCTGACACCCGGCGCCCGCCCGGCCGAGAAAGTCGGCGACTGGGCCTTCCGACCGATTCAGAAGCGGGCGGTGCCGGCACCGCCCGCCGAGTTCAAATCGTGGGTGCGCAACCCGGTCGATGCCTTCGTGCTCGACATGTTGAGGACGAACGGGTTGAAGCCATCACCCGAGGCGGATCGCCGCGTCCTCGCTCGCCGGGTCACCATCGGCCTCACCGGCTTGCCGCCGACGCCGGAGGAACTCGACGCATTCTCGAAGGATACAGACCCCGACGCCTACGAGAAACTCGTGGATCGCTTGTTGGCGTCGCCCCGTTACGGCGAGCGCTGGGCGCGGCATTGGCTCGACGTGGCCCACTACGCCGATTCGCACGGGCAAGATCAAGACCGCTTCCGGCCGAACGCGTGGCCCTACCGCGACTACCTCATCAAATCGTTGAACGCCGACAAACCGTACGCGAAGTTCGTCCGCGAGCAAGTCGCGGGGGACGTCTTGTTCCCCGATGATCCGCAGGCGATCGCGGCCACCGGGTTCCTCGCGGCGGGGCCATGGGACGAAAGCGGACTGCGCGACATCAACGAGAATTCCTCGGACCGGGCCATCGCCCGCAACCTCGACCGCGACGACATCGTCACGACGACGATGACCACTTTCGCCGGGTTGACCGTCCACTGCGCCCGCTGCCACGATCACAAATTCGACCCGATCACGCAAACGGATTACTACTCGCTCCAAGCGGTCTTCGCCGGCATCGACAAAGCCGAACGCAGCTACGATCCCGACCCCTCAACGGCGAAGAAGCGCAGCGCGTTGGGAACCGAGTTGGCCCGCGTTCGCGCTCTGAAGATCGATCCCCGTTTGCTGACACCCGAGCGTCAGTCGGAAGTCGCCGCATTCGAGAAAGCGTGGAAGGCCACGGAGGGTCGCTGGATCACGCTGATCCCCGAATCGGCGAAGTCGAAGCACGGGGCGATGCTGAAGATCCTGCCCGATCATTCGATCCTCTCCGGCGGCACCGCCCCGGAGCGCGACACCTACACCGCAGCGGCGACCGTCGATCGCGGCGGATTCACCGGCCTCCGCTTGGAAGTGCTGACCGATGATTCCCTTCCGCTCCGCGGGCCCGGTCGCCAAGGCAACGGCAACCTGCACCTCTCGGAAGTGCGAGTGACGCTTCATCCGAAAGGCCAGCCGGACAAACCGGAGTCGGTGAAGTTGAAGGCCGCGAACGCCGACTTCGACCAAACCGGTTGGGGCGTCGCGCGCGCCATCGACGGTAACGCCGCGACCGCGTGGGGGATCTACCCGGAGGTGAGCAAACCGCACTCCGCCGTGTTCGAATTCGACAAACCGGCCGGGTTCGAGGCGGGGACGACACTGACCGTCGAACTCGATCAATCGCACGGCGGGAATCACCTCATCGGTCGCTTCCGCTTGGCCGTGACCACCGCGAGCCCGCTCGTCGAAGCGGGGCAAGCGGCACCGGCGAACATCTCGGCGATCCTCGCGATTCCCGAGCCGAAGCGCAGCGACCCGCAGCGGGCCGAACTCTCTCGCTGGGTCTGGGAGCGAAGGCTCGAACGGGAGCTCGCGGCGCTTCCCCCGCCTGCGAAGGTCTATTGCGGGACGAACAAGTTCCCGGTCGACGGCAGCTTCCGCCCGGCCGCGACACCCCGTCCGATCCACATCCTCAAACGCGGCGACGTGACCCGGCCCCAGACCGTCGCAGTTCCGGGGTCGGTGGCTGTACTGAGCGGCTTGAAAGCGAAGTTCGAATTGAAAGACCCCAACGACGAGGGTCAACGCCGCGCCGCGTTGGCCGAGTGGATGGTCGATCCCGCGAACCCCGTGAGCTGGCGCGTCATCGTCAACCGCGTCTGGCACCACCACTTCGGTAAGGGGATCGTCGATACGCCCAACGATTTCGGCAGGATGGGCGGCACTCCCTCGCACCCGGAATTGCTCGATTGGCTCGCCGCCGAGTTCCGCGACACCGGCGGCTCGCTCAAGAAACTGCACAAGCTCCTCGTCACCAGCAGCACCTACCGGCAGGCGGTGACCCACGATGCCGCGGCCGCCGCGAAAGACGGCGACAACCGATTGCTCTGGCGGATGAACCGGGGCAAGCTCGACGCCGAGACGGTGCGCGA
>JANOSQ010000969.1:0-3715 GCA_031415915.1 Fimbriiglobus sp.
GAGCACCATCCTGCGCGGATTGCCGAGCCTCGTGGAATGCGACAAGGAACTGGCCCCGTTTCTGTTCATGAGCGTCCGCGCCCGCTTGCGCGAGCGCAACCTCAAGTGCATCTACCTCGACGGGCGACCGCGCGACACAGAGGGACAAGCACCGGGCACCGCACCGATGGGATTGATCGGCACCATGATCTCGCAACTGCGCGAAGCCGTGCGCGGGGCGGTGGAAAAACGCGTCGTGGTGCTCCCGCACTTGGATTTGCTGACGACGAATCAAGGCGGGCTCACCGGCGAAGCGCGGGAAGTCATTCCGCTGCTCTACGAGAACCCCGATCTCGTCTGGCTCGGCTTCAAGGATCCGTCTTTTCCGCTCCCGAAGGTGATCGAGAATTTGTTCCCGCACCGGGTGAGTATCCTCGGGTTGAACCGCACGACGCTCAAGAAAATCGTCACCCAGCGCGAGTCGCGCAAGTTCGGCAAAACCTTCAACCCGTGGCAGCTTTACAAATACGTCTCGGGCTTGAACGCGGTGCGCCTGCGCAAGCTGCTCACGACTTTGGAAGGCGAAGATTACCCCGCCGACCCGAAGCGGGCGTACCTTCAACTGCGCCAAGCCACGCTGAGCGGGGCGCTCGAAATCCCAGACGTCGATCTCGACCGCGACATCGGCGGTTACGCCAAGACCAAGAAGCAACTCCGCCAAGAAATCCTCGATGTCCTCGCCCGGCGAGACGCTTCCACGAACCCGGACGACATCGCCCGGCTCGAAGAATTGATCCCGCGCGGGATGATCTTCTGGGGCCCGCCCGGCACGGGGAAAACCTACTTCGCCAAGGCCATCGCCACCGCCATCGGCGCGGCGATCACCATCGTCTCCGGCCCGGAGTTGAAATCGAAGTGGGTCGGCGAGTCGGAAGAAAACCTGCGGATGGTCTTCCACAAGGCCCGCCAGTCGGCCCCCGCCATCATCGTCTTCGACGAACTCGATTCGTTCGCCACGCGGCGCGGCAGCTACTCCGGCTCCGGCGTCGAGCATTCCATGGTGAACCAACTGCTCACCGAAATGGACGGTTTCCACAAAGAAGAACTCGTCTTCGTCGTCGGCACCACCAACTTCGTCGAATCGCTCGACCCCGCTTTGCTGCGACCCGGCCGATTCGAGTTCCACCTGCACATCCCGTATCCGGATGACACCGACCGCAAAGAGATTCTCAAGATCTACGACAAGAAGATGAAGCTCGACTTCACCGACGAAGCCGTCGATTACGCGGTGCGCCGCACCGGCGACAACTTCATGACGAGCACCGGCACCGCGTTCAGCGGCGACCACCTGAACGCGCTCTGCCGATCGGTGGCCCGCGTCCGGCTGCGGGACAACATCGTCGGGCCCACGACGCAAAAGGAAATCGAACGCGGCTTCAACGAGTACGAAGAGAAGATCGACCTGAGCGATAAGGACGCCGTGCTGGTCGCCACGCACGAAAGCGGACACTTCGTGGTGTCGCTCTTTTGCCCGCACCACCCGGCCCCGGAGCGGGTCACGATCCAAAGCGAAATGCCGTGGGCGCCCTTCTACACGGGCTACAAAAAGGACGACACCCGCAAGGTGGGTTACACGCGGAACGAACTCTACGACCGCCTCTGCGTCCTTTACGGGGGCATCGAAGCGGAGCGGTTGCTCATCGGCGATGTGTCGACCGGGGCGAGCGCCTTCGGCAATCCGCAGGGCGATCTCTTCCGCGCCACGCAACTGGCCATGATGATCGTCGAGACCTGCGGGATGTCCGGCCTCCAAGCGTCGCTGCGGGTCTACCGCGACGAAAAGGGCGACCGCGAAGTCATCTCGGGGAGCACCGCCGAAGCCATCGACCGGCAGGTGAACACGATCATCGTCGAAGCCCAAGTGCGGGCCGCCAAGATTTTGACCGACCACCGCGCGGAACTCGAAAGCGTCCGCGAGGAACTCATGCGGGTCAAGACGATCGAATCCTCGCGGGTCAATGAGATCATCGAAGCGGTGCGCGTCAAGTACGCCGACGAGTTCGTGTCGGGTTAGCCGACGCGCCAGCGAGGGAGTTGACGAATGTCGTTCGGTGTGCACGGTGAGTTTTTCAGACCCTCGCTGGCGCGTCGGGCTAACCCGAAGTATGACGGATCGATAAAAGGAATTCACTATGGCCGAAGTCCTGATCCTGTTGCGGCGCGATCCGAAGACCGGAAAGCAGAACATCATCGTCAAGCTGGAATCGGATCCCGATTCCCTGCCGATCGAGCACGAGCAATTGCACAAGCGCATCGTCGAGAAACTGGTGGGGAAGGGGATGAAAGCCGAAGATTTGGGCGACATCGTCATCGAGCGCGAAGGCGCGATCGAACCGACGGCGACCAACGAATCGGACGAAGCGGAGCGCAAGAAGACCGCCCAGGGGCGGAGTTGACATGATCCTCTGCTTCCCCGATCTCGACACCCTCCGACTCGCGGCGACGACGACGCTCCTCCCGGCGGAGTTGACGCTCACCCCGGTTACGGTCCGGTTCGAATCCGACGGAAGAATCATTCTCGAAACCGAAGGAAAAGTCACGAAGAAGGCTGCGGCCGACCTCGCCGCATTGAACGTGTCGGCCTTGAAAGCGATGCCCGGCCCGTCGGAGAAACTCACCTGTTGGGCGCAGGCTATCGATGCGGAGCGGGAAGAGTCCCCTTCCTTGACCGCCCAGACGCCGGTGATTTTCGAAGTGGCGAGCCCGACTCGATTGCCGCAGTTGGTGGGCGAGATGCTGCGGTTGGGGAACGACCGTCAGAGTTATTGCTGGCTCGACACGGGCAGCTCGCGGCGCATCTTGTTGCGCGTCGTCGGGCCACCCTATTACACGTTGCTCCAATCGATCGAGCCGCAAGCTCCGGGGGCGGTCGCCGACCTCGTCGCATTCGTCGAGCGCGGCCCCCACGTTTGGGTGCAAATGGGCTACCGGCACGCCGTCGCCGAGCGGATCAAATTGCCCGAAGACCGCATGCTCTTGATTCGCCCCGGCCGCGACTGGTTGCACCTCGACAACCCCCCATTCCACGACATCTACGACGCGTTGCAATTCACTTTGGCGACCGAGGAGCGGGCGTGGCAGCCGGTGCCCAGTCCCGAAAAACTCACCGTCCCGTTGAAGCTGGCTCCCGGAAATGCAGCCGACATCCCGGAATTCTGGGTTCTCCGAAACGATGCGGCCGCGCGGTTGGACACGTTCGTTCGGGACGCCGACGACCGGCTCGTGCAACGGTTGCGATTTGCGGTATCGGAGCCGGACGCGGGTGGCGAGTGCATCATCGCGCTGCGACTGAGTCCGTCGAAATTGCCGGCGCCGGTTCTGGATCTCCCCGGCGCCACCGGATTCAAACCCTACTTCCGGTTGACGAATCTGTTCGTGCCGACCGGTTCGCGCTTGCACCCGCAATTGCGGCGCGACGCGGTTCGGACCCTGCTCGCCGGCGATCCGGATCGGGCGGTTTGGCTCCGGCCCGACGCCCACGGCGACTTCGCGCCCGAATCGATCCCGGAAGATGCGTTCCGCCCGCTCGAGAATTGGGTCGATTACATTTTGGAAACATCGGGCGAACCGCTGAAAGCGTGGATCGCTTCGACCGTGTTCGATTTCGAATCGTTCGTTTGCTCGGATGGCGGCACCAAGCCGCGCGGGCCCGATCGCGGTCCGAAGGAACGGGCGC
>JANOSQ010000970.1:0-2323 GCA_031415915.1 Fimbriiglobus sp.
TCACCCAAGCCGCGACGCATCTTCTTGTCGCCCAAAAACGGCGGATTTCCCACAATGAACTCCGCTTCTGGCCATTCCGGCTCCGTCGGATTCTCCGCATCGGTCATATCGAGGATCGCGTCGCGGTTCTCGATGTTCTCCATCGTGTCGAGGACGGGCGTCTTGTCGAAGGGGTCGCCGTTGAACTTCATCCACTGGAGATAGCCGATCCAGATGACGACCTGGGCAAGTTCTTGGGCGTACGGGTCGAGTTCGATGCCGTGGAGCTGGTGTGGCGCAACCAGATTGAGGAGGTGCAAGCCGCGCGTCTCGGCGTAGATGCGGACTTCCTTTTCGAGGTCGAGCAGCAAGTGGAGCGCGACGTAGAGGAAATTCCCCGAACCGCAGGCGGGATCGAGCACCGTGACATCCTGCAGGCGACCGTGGAAATCGGTCAGCAGCTTGTTGATCTGCTTCTGCGTCTTGGCGGTCGGCTTCGGTGTCCAGAGCTTCTCGACGTCCGCTTTCACGGCCGCCCACTCCCGGCGGAGCGGCGCTTCCATCACGGGCCGCAGCAGCGTCAGGATGTCGTCCTTGCTCGTGTAATTGGCTCCGCGTTGCTTCCGCTTACTGGGATTCAAAATGCGTTCGAATAGGGTGCCGAAGATTGACGGTTCCACGTTGGACCAATCTTGTTTGGCCGCTTCGAGCAGGTGGCCGATTTCATCGGTCGCCAAATTGATGACATTCGCATCGGAGAAGAGCCCGCCGTTGAAGTGGAGGATTTCCTCACTGCCGAAGAAGCCACCTTTCGACATCTTTTGAAAGAGGTCGGACAGCATTTCCGAGAGGCGCTTGGAGTTGTTCTTCGCCGAGACGAGCGTGTTGAGGAACAGGTTCTCCGGCAACAAACCGATGTCTTCCGCGAACATGCAGAACATCGCCTTCATCAGGAAATGCCCGGCGTCGTGCGGTTCGATGCCGCGCTTCTGCATCGCCTTGGCGACGAACGCGAACTTGTCGGCCACGTCCTCGGTGACCTGCTTCTGCGTCCGGCCCGGTTTCAACAAGTGCGGTTCGACGAACGTCCGCCGCAACAGTTCGACGTTCTTCGGATCGGCGAGGCCGTCGAGATCGAAGGCGTGGACTTCCTTGATGGTGCCGGTGAAGTTGGTGTGGATTTCGAAGCGGTTCAAATCGCAGACGACGAGCCGCGGCGGGTTGCCGAGAGCTTCGCGGTACTGCGAAAGCTGGCGGAAAGCATCGACGAGGTTTTTCTTCTTCCCCTTGTACTCCCAACCGAAGTGATCCTTTTTCCAGACGTCGGCGAAGCCTTGGCCGCCGCCGTCCTTTTGCACGCCGTATTCGAAGGTGTACCAAGTGCCCTTCGGGTCGGCTTCGGCGGGGGTCTTTTGACCGAGTAGTTGGCAGAGGTCGAGGAAATGCTCTTGGCAGGCGGAGCGCTCTTTCAGCTCGGCGGGTTTCCACTTGGCGATGAATTCGTGCGGTGTCATGCGGGGGAGTATATACGAGCCACCCGGGGCAAGCGAGCAAGCCATGTTCCTGACCCGATCCCCCGCACAGCTTCGCGCACCGGCATACCCCGCCCACCCCCATCACTTCCCGCGATCCGGGGATCGCTTGCAGATTCCGCGCATTTACCGCGCGATTCAAGTCCCCCCGAGTTGCACACCCCCGCAACCCGCGCATACTCTTACGGGCGATGCGGTCAACACCCGCGCCGCCCCACGGGAAGGAACCCGCGCCTACTGATGGATCGGCTTCGGCGAACGACTTCGCCGCTGCGCTCTCAGGATCGGGAGGGGTTATCTCATGGTTCGTCGCATCTTGCTTCTCGGCGTGCTCGGCTTCGGCGCCCTCGCCTCGACCGGCTGCCTCTGCCGGCAGAACCGCCTGCCCTGCGGCTCGTCGTTCTTCCCCGGTCGCCGGGCCATTCTGCACCCGGCGGGCGTGCCCGTCCAAGGGGCGCCCATCGGCTTCGGCGGCTACGAATCCGGCCCCGCCGGAATCGGCGCCCCCGGCTGCACCTCGTGCGGCAGCGCCCCCGCGGGAGCGCACTACCCCGCGGCCCCCGTCGGGTTCAACCACGCCCCGCATTACTCCGGCTCGGGCATCCCCCACGATTCGATGCTGCTCCCCAACCCGACGGTCGTCCCGCCGGGCACCGGCACCCCGCGGATCGAAATCGATCCGCCCAAGCCGATGCCGACGACGGGCAAGTAATCCTCTCACGGGATCGCTTGTTCCTTCGCCTTCTCCTCCGCCGAGCTCCCCCGGACGTAAAGCGGTTCGAGGGCGAAGAGTTCCTCGCGCGTCAGCGCCG
>JANOSQ010000971.1:0-8758 GCA_031415915.1 Fimbriiglobus sp.
ACCGCGCCGAGCGGGAGATCCGCCCGGCCGTGCTGATGCGCAAAGCCAGCTACGGCAGCGGCAGCGACCGCGGCGCCGACACGCGCGGCGTGCTGATGAGCATCTATCGCACCCTGAAACAGCGCGGCGTGGACGTGCTGAGCGCCACCGAACAGGCCCTGCGGTCCTACGTCGCCGAGGGCAAACTACCCCCGCTGCCAACCAATCCCACTGCGGGAAGCTGAAGGGTTACCCCGCATACAACGGCGGGTTGTTCGATTCCGAATCGCATCCATTCTTGGCCGAGTTCAAACTCGCGGATTGGCACTTGGCTCGGGTCATCGACAGCCTCGCCCGTGCCGAAGATCCCGAAAACCCTCTCGCGGGGCTTTTCCGCGTCGACTACCGCGATCTCGCGCTGCAGCAATTGGGCGGAATCTACGAAGGGCTCCTCGAGAATCACCCGGTTATCGCGGAGGAGCGCATCGTCCTCTACACGCGCCGCGAGAAGGGACTTCTCGAAGAACGATACGCGCCTGCGTCTCTGCCGAAGCCGGCGGGATTCACCGCTACGAGTACCGCCTATGCTCCCGGCTCGGTATACCTCGTCAAGAATAAAGACGAGCGTCGGACCTTCGGGAGCTACTACACTCCGGATCACATCGTCGATTACATCGTCCGACGGACCATCGATCCGATCTGCAATGAAATCACGGAGGGGATCGCAGTAGAAATCGAGACCGCAGGAGCGAATGGGGCGTCTCCCGCTGCAATCGAAGCGCTGGAAAGCGACTTTCCGAATCGACTGCTGAAACTCCGCGTCCTCGATCCTTCGATGGGTTCGGGACACTTCTTACTGGCCGCCTGCCAATACCTCGCCGAACAGATCGCTACCAATCCCTATACGCCGCCCGGCCCGGACACCGGCACGGCCGACGATACGCTCTCGTTCTGGAAGCGGAGGGTGATCGAGAATTGCATTTACGGTGTCGATCTCAACCCCTTGGCGGTCGATCTGGCCAAACTGGCTCTCTGGCTCGAAACCGTCGCGGTCGATCGGCCTCTGACGTTTCTCGATCACCATTTGAAGCACGGCAACAGCCTCATCGGCGCCCGGTTGGCGCGCATGGGTGTGCTGCACGGCGACGGCGGATTGACCCGAGTTGTCGGCCAAGGATTCAAGAAAAAGGTGCAGTCGTTCCTCGAACCTTTGGCTGCGATCCGAGATCTCCCTTCCGAAACGCTCGACAACGTGAAGGCCAAGGGAAAGCAGTTCGACGCCTACCGGAAGTCGGTCGAACCCTTCTGGCAATTGGCCGACATCTGGACGGCGGATGCGGCGGGCCGGGCCGTCGATGGGATGCTCTACGGGGATGCGACAAAGGCCGTGAATGCACCGGGCAAATTCAAGGCGCTCGCGGAAGGGTCAGAATTCCGCGAGGCGCAGGAGTTCGCCCGCGTTCAGTTGCAAGCGTTCCACTGGGACTTGGCCTTTCCCGAAGTGTTCTGCGATGCCGACGGTGTCCGTGCTGGAGGTGGCTTCGACGCCATCATCGGCAATCCGCCGTACGAAGTTCTCTCGGCCAAGGAATCGGGCTACGACCCCACCGACCTCAAGACATTCGTCGGGCATGAATCGCTGTATAAGCCCGCCGTGCGCGGCAAGCAGAACCTCTACAAGCTCTTCATTTGCCGTGGGCTCGACTTGCTGAAAGACCGAGGCCGCTTCGGCTTCATCGTGCCGATGGCATTGCTCGGGGACGACCAAGCCGCCGACTTGCGCCGACACATGATCGCTGCGGGCGACTTCGTCGGAATCGAGGCCTTTCCGCAAAAGGACAACCCGAAGAAGCGCGTCTTCGAAGACGCCAAGCTCTCGACGATGGTTTTTGCGTTTATAAAAGGAAAAGATGCGAATCCGCACCCGTTCAAGTCCCGCGTTCACCCCGAGAAAACGGTGATCGAGGATTCGCCGGCGCTCACGCTGACTGCCGACAGCATTCCACTCTATGATCCCGCGAACTTCACTATCGTGTCTTGTGCCCAAGACGACTGGGACTTGGCGACGAGAATCACTCGAGGTCAGCGCGTAGCGCGACTGAGTTATTTTTGCACATCATATCAGGGTGAGGTAAACGAAACGAATGAGAAGGGGCGAACGATTTCATATGAAAACAATGGCGGAGAATTGGTACTGCGCGGATCAAACGTCTGTCAATATCTTATTCGCGACGCGTCGCAAGGTGAAGATGTTTACCTCGACAAAGTTTCCTTCAAAGCCCACAAGAAAGCGGGTTCAAAGGCGTTCGCAAGCGAGTCTGCCCGAGTTGGCTTTCAGAGAAAGTCTCCTCAAAACAATTTCCGACGGATAATCGCTGCAGGAATAGAACCGGGCAATTTTTGTATGGATTCGATCAGTTTCATTCCTGAGAATGGATCGTCTCTCCCAGTTCATTTTCTGACTGCTTTGCTGAATAGTATTTTTGCCGATTGGTATTTTCGTCTGGGTAGCAGCAACGCGCAAGTCAATGAATACCAAGTCAGCAATCTCCCCTGCCCGGTGTTCCGCAGCAACCCAACTGCGAAGGAAACGGCAATCGGCAAAAAGGTGGCTGACCTACTCGCGGACTCGAAACCAGAATCCGCATTGTCCCTACTCGCGCCGCTCTTGGAAACCGCGCCGTTCAGCCCGGTTTTGATCGATACCGTCGTTTTGGCCGTGGATCGCATCGTCGAAGCCGAGAAGCGTCGCGGGAGCATGAGCCGTTCGGATCGTTCAGCGCTCTCTGCCAAAGCTCAACCGTTCCAAGATTTCCTCGATGAACTTTTCTTCGCGATGGCCGGGCTATCAGCCGAGGAAGTCGTGGGGCTGCGAACTCGCTATCGGCAGATGAATTAGGCACCCCTTTCCTGCCAGCCCCCGCGCTTTTTTCCCGGCGCCCATTTTCGCCCTCGGCGCAAGTCCTAGGCGGGCTTGGTCATTCCGGAAAGTTGTGTGCTTTCTGGCCAGGACGCTGCTTTCCAACGCAGGGTGGGTGGGGTGAGGTCGGAAAGTAAGACGACGCGGAGTTGCCGAAAGAAATCACCGATGCGCCAACACGGCGACATCGACCCGCACGGCACCGCACGCCAGCAGCGCGTTCGTCACCGCGTCCGAGGTGGCTCCTGTCGTCAGCACATCGTCGATCAACAGAACCCGAGAGCCTTTCACACGGGTCGAGTAGCCGGCGGAGAACGCCCCGACCACGTTCTTCCGGCGCTCGGCCGGCGTCTGCGAGGTCTGGCTCGGGGTCGGTCGAATCCGGCGCACGCCCCGAGTGACAATCGGGATTCCCAGAGCGAGTCCGACGCCGCGCGCCAGCGATTCCGCTTGATTGAACCCGCGCGCCCAACGCCGCCGCCAATGCAACGGCACCGGGATCACGCACTGCGGCCCCGATTGCATCAAGCGCGTCCGGGAGTGCTCGCCCCAGAAGAGGCCGAGGGTCTCGGCGAGCATTTCTTGGCCAGGATTCTTGATCTTCAGCACGGCATCCCGCAGTAGGCCGTCGTAGATCCCCAACCGCTGCGCGCTCGCGAAATGATACTTCTCGCTCCGACAACGCGGGCATCCGTCGGCATCTGGAACGTGCGGCCCGATGCTACTCGCGCAGCGGGTGCAGGTCGAAAACGGATCGGAGCCGAGCGCGGCGCGACACGCTTGGCAGAGGCAAACGGGGGACGGTTCCGGAGGCAGCGCCGTATCGCAGAGTAGGCAGACCCGCGGCCAGATGAGTTCGCCGAGGGCGTGGAGTGCGGAGCGGGCGATTCCCATGGCTCAGGCCACTTGGCGGGTCGCAGCGTCCTGAAGAGCCACTGCTTTGGGGATGCTGAGGGTGAACCGGGTGCAGTCCGCGTCCGGACCGGCCCAGCGGATGTCGCCGCCGTTGTTGCGGGCGAGCGCCCACGCGATCGGCAGCCCTAAACCGCGGCCCCGCCCCGCGGAGCGACCCGAATAGAAGGGGTCGAACAGGTGATCTTGCGACTCGACATCGGGCCCCGGCCCGCCGTCATCGACGTGGATGGCCACGGTCTCCGCGCGGATCGTCGAACTCAGTTTCACCCAGCCACCCGACCCGGCGGCCGCGAGGGCGTTCTTGATCAAGTGCCCGAGGGCGGTCCGAATTTGCTCGCCATCGGCATGGAGCGGCGAATCGGCGATATGCTCCATTTCGAGTTTCACGCCGAGCTCGTCCGCTTCGACTTCGGCATCGCGGAACGCGCGGACGACGAGCGACTCGGTCGAATGGACGCCGGCCTTGGCCGCGCTCGGCCGCGCGAATTGCCGGGTGCCGGTGAGCAACTCGTGGATGCGTTGGGTCTGGCGTAGGATCGTTTGCAGGTGCTGGGCTTTTTCCGGATCGGGTTCGCGACCGCGGAGCCACTGGGCGTTCCCGGAGATCACGGCGAGGGGGTTGTTGATTTCGTGGCTCGCCCCGGCCGCGAATTCGGCGAGCGCGCCGAGTTTGGCATCCCGGAGTTGGTGATCGAAGTCGGCGCGGGCCTCGCCCAATTGCGCGACGAGGGCGTCGATTCGTTCTTCGAGCGGTAGCATCCAACTTTGGGCGGTTCGCCCGCGGGCTTGCGCGGTCGCTTTCAACAAGCGGCGCAGTAGCGCCGGCTCCGGCCCCTGCGGGATTTCGCGGAAAGCCGGCTGATTCGCCGACAATGAACGTGCGAGCGGATCGATGTCGCCATCCGATTCGGCGAGTATCGGACACAGACGACACCCCGAGGCGCGGATGGCGGCGCGGAGGACGCGGTTGACCCCGCGGTGCCCGCCGAGGCTGAGCGTTTCTTCGATCGGCAAGTCGAGATAGCCGACGGCCACTTGAACCCAGAGGGGCATTCGCCAGCGGGCGAGGTGCCGCCGGGCGGATGACAACGACTTGTCAGCGGGGTCGAGGTACCGGTTCAACGGGGCCAGCAATCCGACGGCCCGAGCCGCGTCCGGGGAGCAAAGCCCCGTTTCCGCGGCGAGTCGGGAAGCCAGTGAAGCGATCCGCTGGCCGTCCATTTCGGACTGGCGGTCGCGGACGCCGGCATCGGGGTGTTCGAGCAACTGGGCCGCGGTTTCGCACAACCCCGGTTGGCAGAGTGTTGCTTCGGTCAACTCGAAGGTCATCGGATCGGGCGTCGGGCGCGAGTAGCGCAGGATGTGGACGATCAACCCCGGGTCGTCCCGGAGCGCGGTCGCATCCGGAGATTCTTCCGTCAGGGCCAACAGCGACGCCATCGCCGGGCGGAGCCACGGGTACGCCATCGCAGGTTGAACCGCCGACGCCGTACTCACCCTGCACCCTCCGGGAAGAAGTGCGGAGTGCGGAATTCGGGGTGCGGAATGGAAGAGCTTCTTCGATTCCGCACCCCGAACTCCGAACTCCGCATTCACAAATTAGGCTACCGCTGCGGTTTCCATGTCGAGCAGCCGGCACATCTTGTCGATCAGGATTTCGACGTCGAACGGCTTGCGTTCGAAGTCGTCGGCGCCGGCGAGGCGCAGCTCTTGGATCTTGTCGTCTTCCACCATGCCGCTGATGCAGATGATGCGGACTTCTTCCAAGCTCGGGTCGGACCGCACCCGCATGCAGACCTCTTTACCGTTGATATCGGGCAGCATCACGTCGAGCAGCATGATGTCCGGGCGGTACTCCTTCACCATCATCCCGGCGTCGAAGCCGTTCGCCGCGATCTTCACTTCGAAGCGGCCGTCGTCTTCGAGCAGGCGGGCCGTGACTTCGACCAGTTCGGCGTCGTCGTCCACGAGCAGCACTTTGCGCTTGCCGCTTTCGAGGGCGTCCGTCGGGATTTGGTTGTCCCGCATGAACCGGTACAGCGATTCGCGCGGGATCCGCCGGAACTTGGATCCGGGCACCCGGAACCCTTTGAGCTGCCCGTTGTCGAAGCAGCGGATGATGGTCTGCTGGCTCACCTTGCAGATCTTCGCGGCTTCGCCGGTCGTGAATACCGTCTTCATGGAATCCATCCTCCCGGCTCCAGCCGGCTCGCATGTTGGAACCCGATCCGCGGCTGACGAGGCCGGCGGGCGGGCGTGGAACCGTCCTTGGAACATGGCGACCAGGGTTCGTCGCTTTGTGAAGATGCACAAAACAACCAAGCCCGGTCGGATGGATCGCGGCCGATGACTGCGGAAGCCAAGCAAGTTGGGGTGTTCAAGGTCACTCGGACGCGAGGAAGTATAACCCGCAGGTTTTACCTGTCAACCCGGTGCCACCCGGAACCCGCGGTTTAACCCATGGCCATGCAACGGCTTCTTGCGGACAACCCTTGCACGGAGCACAGCCGCCCCGAGTTCACCAAAATACCGGATCGACACATCCTCGCCATTCTACCGCGGACAGCTCTGCACTCGAGCGATCCGAGCACCCACCGAAAGGGTTTGGGCACCCTGCCCCGGGCATCCGCCAATCGGACGACCACCGGGGCATACCAGTCGGAAGCGCCGTATTACCGGAAGTCCCCAAGCTGTTGGGGAGCCTGATAGCGACTCAATCCAAACAAAGCAACAGCACTGCCAAGCCCGCGCGGATTGCCCGCTTTGGTGAGCCGACGAGCCGGCCCCGTGAGTGAGGGTTTGCGTCCGATATCACCTGTCGGACCGGGAGCGGAAAATGATTCCATCCAAGTGTGTGACACCCCCGCGTGGAACCATTTGGAAGCATTGGAAGCATTGGAAGCATTGGACGAATCGCGATCCCAGCGGAAGGAACGTGCGATCGCTAAGCGCCACAAAGACTTGCGACGATCCCCCCGGCACACGACGCATGGTCGGGAACCGGGGTCGTTGGACGAATCGGGTTGGACGAATCGGGTTTGGACGAATCGGAACAACGTGAGCCGGGGGAATCTCCGCTGCCAAATTTCGGAACACTCCCAAATGCCCAAGGGTGTCGCAACGATTCTTGCGGGTTTCGTGCCGCAGGAATGAGGAACCTTCGGGAAACAGCGGGGCTCACCGGGCTACCGCGGCTGGCAGCTGTTGGCCGTTTCCATCATGGCCAACCATTTCCACTTGGTGGTGCGGGCCGAAGGCGATCCCGAACCCGAAAAGTTGCTCGGCGACTTCAAAGCGTACGGTAGCCGCGCATTGAACAAGCGGTTCGGCAAACCGAAATCCGATACGTGGTGGATCGAGAGTGGATCGAAGCGCAAACTCTCCGATCATCGGGCGGTTCTAGCGGCCGTGAATAATGTGTTGAAGAAGCAGCCGAACCCGCTGGTCGTGTGGGAAAGTGGCCAAGGCGAGCCGGCCCCGTGAGGGGGTCGGAGGTTTGCTTGTGACGCTCCGACCCCTCACGGGGCCGGCTCGGCAATGCCGGCTCGGCAATGCCGGCTCGCCAAATCCGAATCTCAATCCAAACACAGCAACACCACGGCCAAGTCCGCCGGGGTGATGCCGCTCACGCGGCTGGCCTGCCCGAGGTTCGCGGGGCGAATCCGCGCCAATTTCTCTTTCGCTTCCTTGCGGAGTTGGGGGATTGCGGCGAAGTCGAAGGTCTCGGGGATCCGTTTGTCTTCCATCTTGCGGAAGCGTTCCACGTCGAGGGTTTGCCGGTCGATGTACCCGGAGTATTTCGCTTCGAGCACCACCTGCTCGATGACATCGGGCCGGCAGTTCCACGCGGCGAGCGCCGGTGCCCGGCTGCAAATCTCGGCCCATTCCGTCGTCGTGCGCTTGAGCCAGACCATCAGATTGTCGCCGTCCGACTTCGTCGCTTTCAAAGCGAGTTGCAACTCGGCGACCCCTTGCTCCTTCATCTGGAGGCGTTCCCACGCCGCTGTGGAACTCGAGCCAATGCGGTGGGCCAACGGCGTCAACCGCCGGTCGGCGTTGTCGTGTCGGAGGAGCAAGCGATACTCCGCCCGCGAAGTAAACATCCGGTACGGCTCATCGACGCCCTTGGTCACGAGGTCGTCGATGAGCACGCCGATGTAAGCCTGGGCCCGATCCAATACGAAGGGGGCTTCGCCCTTCAGCTTCAGCGCGGCGTTCAACCCGGCCATCAACCCTTGCGCCCCGGCTTCTTCGTATCCGGTCGTCCCGTTGATTTGCCCGGCGAAGTATAATCCGGCCACCGGCTTCGTTTCGAGCGTCGGGTGGAGCTGCGTCGGCGGGGCGAAATCGTATTCGACCGCGTAGCCCCAACGCATCACTTCGGCGTTCTCCAAACCGGGGATCAACTTCAGCATCCCCGCTTGCACGTCTTTCGGCAGGCTCGTGGAAATCCCGTTGACGTAGTACTCGTGCGTGTGCAACCCCTCGGGTTCGAGGAACAACTGGTGCGAATCCTTATCCGCGAAACGCACGACCTTGTCTTCGATGCTCGGGCAATAGCGCGGCCCGCACGAGCGGATCTGCCCGGAGTACATCGGCGCCCGTTCGAGATTCTGCCGGATCAAATCGTGGACGGCCGCATTCGTTTGGGTGATGTGGCAGATCCGCTGCGGGACGGTGATCGACTCGGTGGCGAAGCTGAACGGGCGCGGCGTATCGTCCCCGCGCGACTCGGCGAGATTGCGGAAGTCGATGGTGCGTCCGTTCAAACGGCAGGGCGTTCCCGTTTTGAACCTCTCCAAGGCGAAGCCGCATTCGGCCAAACTGTCGCTCATTCCCACGGCCGAGGAATCGCCGGCGCGGCCGCCGACGGTCTTCGCTTCCCCCGTGTGCATGATCGCTTTGAGGAACGTGCCCGTGGTCAGAATCACCGCCGGGGCGAGG
>JANOSQ010000972.1:0-2066 GCA_031415915.1 Fimbriiglobus sp.
CCCATGTCGGGGAAACGCAGATCATCGCCAACACCGAAGGCGTGCTGGCCTACCCCAACAAAACGGGCCAAACGAAGCTCGAAGCCAAAGCCCGCATCATCATCCACCACCCGGCCCGGGGGTACAACAACCACTGGACGCGGAACATCATCGGCAACAAAGATGGAACGAAGCTCCTTGTCTCGGTCGGCTCGGGGAGCAACGTCGGGGAGAGGGGAACCGCTCACGAAATTATCCGAGCGTGCATCCTCGAATCGAACCTCGACGGCACGGCACTGCGGGTCTTCGCCTCCGGCCTCCGCAACCCAGTCGGGATGGACTTCGAGCCGAAAAGCGGCGCCCTTTGGACGGCCGTGAACGAACGCGATGAACTCGGCGACGACTTGGTTCCGGATTACATCACGAGCGTGAAGGACGGGGCCTTCTACGGCTGGCCCTATTCCTACTTCGGCCAAAACGAAGACCCCCGCCGCAAAGGCGAACGGCCCGACTTGGTCGCCAAAGCCCTTGCTCCCGACCTCGCCGTCGGCGCGCACACCGCCTCCCTCGGCTTGGCTTTTTACAAGTCCGACGCATTCCCCGAGAAGTATCGCGGGGGTGCGTTCGTCGGCCAGCGTGGCTCGTGGAACCGCTCGAAGTTCGCCGGCTACCGCGTCGCCTATGTGCCCTTCAAGGATGGCAAGCCGACCGGCCCCGCCGAAGACTTCCTCACCGGCTTCATCGCCAACGAGAACGAAGTGTACGGCCGGCCCGTCGGCGTCGCCGTGGCCGCCGACGGCGCACTCCTCGTCGTGGACGAAACGAGCAACCGCGTCTGGCGCGTCGCTCCGGAGAAGAAGTGATGCCCCGGCGGATCGCCTTCACCCTGATCGAACTGCTCGTGGTGATCGCGATCATCGCCGTGCTGATCGGGCTGTTGCTCCCGGCCGTTCAAAAAGTCCGCGCCGCTTCGGCGCGGGCTTCCTGTTTGAACAACCTCAAGCAACTCGGGCTGGCGTCCCACGGCTACCACGCGGCCCAGGGGAAGTTCCCGCCCGGTCGCGGGGTGCCGGCCCCGGCCATCTTCTCGGCCCACGCCTATTTGCTCTCGCACGTCGAACAAGACGGCGTGCGCACCCTGGTCGATTTCAACGCGCCGCCGATCGCGTACAACGGGCCGGTGTTCGTCTACGACGGCAGCCGCAATTACCCCGCAGCCTGCTCCCCCGTTCGGATCTTCGTCTGCCCGGCCGACCCCGCCGCCGGCCGCGTACCCGGCTCGGCTTACGCGGGAACCAACTACGCGGTCAACGCCGGCAACGGAGCGAACAGCGGTCACCTGAACGCGGCGAACGGGGTCTTCTTCACCGCCTCCGCCGTCCGGATCGAAGACATCGCCGACGGATCGAGCCAGACCGCGTTGTTCGCGGAACGGCCCCTCGGGGGCGGGGCGACCAACCTCGATCCGAAGCTCGGGTTCTGGGAGTTACCCGGCGCCACCGACACGACCGGCAGCGCCTGTGCATCCCCCTCAAATGCGGTGTGGAACGGCGAACGCGGCGCGAAGTGGATCGTCGGCAATTACGGCAACACCCTCTACAACCACGCCGACCCGCCGAACGCCACCTCGCCCGATTGCACCAACGCGACGCAACAGAAAGGGCGCCTCGCGGCGCGCGGGAATCACCCGGGCGGGCTGACCGCCGCTTTCTGCGACGGTTCGGTGCGCTTCGTCCCCGAATCGATCTCCCCGATTGTCTGGTCTTCGTGGGGCACCCGCGCCGGCGGGGAAGTCGCCACCGGCGACTGATGGGCACGGGACTTGCCAAACCGATGCGGGTTCGCATTCCCCTCCGGAAGCTCTCCATGTTCGTGACACACGCGACCCAAGAATCGAACGACTCGACCCCGCCCGCCGGCATCGGCCTCCCGCCGATCCCGGAAGAAGCCGGCATCTTGTACGCCGCGGGCTTGAGCGCCCACGGCCAAGTTTGGTGGCCCTTCGCGTGACTCGTCACCAGCTTGGGAATCTTGAGCGACGATCTCGTGCTCTACGGCGTCGGCTGGAGGTGGGGCACGCGGCTCTT
>JANOSQ010000973.1:0-3423 GCA_031415915.1 Fimbriiglobus sp.
CGCGGCCACCGGCCTCGGTACCGCCGCGCTGTCGCAACTGCTGGCGGGCGACGCCCCGAAGCCCGTCGGCGCTCTGCCGGGGCTGCCGCACATCGCCCCCAAGGCGAAGCGCGTCATCTACCTATTCCAGAACGGCGCGCCGACGCACGTCGATCTCTTCGACTACAAACCCGAGATCGTCAAACAGCACGGCAAGCCGATCCCGCCATCGTTCCTCGGCGACAAGCGCTTCAGCACCATGACCGGCAACGCCAC
Organism: Fimbriiglobus sp.; assembly: GCA_031415915.1. Classification (GTDB taxonomy): domain Bacteria; phylum Planctomycetota; class Planctomycetia; order Gemmatales; family Gemmataceae; genus JALHQU01. The sequence goes on from JANOSQ010000973.1 coordinate 256, forward strand.
CGGCAAACTCATGCTGGCGCCCATCGAACCCTTCAAGCAACGCGGCAAATCCGGCGCGTGGGTCAGCGAGTTCCTGCCGCACACCGCCGCGATCGCCGACGAACTCTGCTTCGTGAAGTCGATGCACACCGAGCAGGTGAACCACGCCCCGGCCATCAGCTTCATGCTCACCGGCGGCGAACTCCCCGGCCGGCCCAGCCTCGGCGCCTGGATGAGCTACGGCCTCGGTTCGATGAACGAAAACCTTCCCGCTTACGCCGTGATGACGAGCATCAGCAAGGGCACGAGTTGCGGGCAAATCTTCTACGACTTCTACTGGGGCAGCGGCTTCCTGCCGAGCAAGTACCAAGGCGTGAAGTTCCGCGGCAGCAGCGACCCCGTGCTCTATTTGCAGAACCCCAAAGGCGTCTCGGCAGAGGTCCGCCGGGGCGTGCTCGACGACCTCGCCAAGCTCAACGACATCAAATTGAAGGAAGCCGGCGACCCCGAGATCGCCACGCGGATGAGCCAGTACGAGATGGCCTTCAAGATGCAGACGAGCGTGCCGGAACTCACCGACTTCAGCAAGGAGCCGAAGGAGGTCCTCGAGAGCTACGGCCCGCTCGTGAAGGAGCCGGGGACGTTCGCTTACAACTGCCTGATGGCGCGCCGGCTCGCCGAGCGCGGGGTCCGCTGCGTGCAACTCATGCACGCCGGCTGGGACCAGCACAACAGCATCACGACCGAACTTTACAACCAGACCAAGGACACCGATCAACCCTCCGCGGCCCTCGTGAAAGACTTGAAACGCCTCGGGCTGCTCGACGACACGCTCGTGATTTGGGGCGGCGAATTCGGCCGGACGCCGTTCATCCAAGGGAGCTTGGACGACCGCAAGAAATGGGGTCGGGACCACCACCCGTACGCCTTTACGGTGTGGATGGCCGGCGGCGGCGTGAAGCCCGGCATCAGTTACGGCGAGACCGACGAACTGGCGATGAACGCGGTGAAGGACAAGGTCCACATCCACGACCTGCAAGCGACGATCTTGCACCTGCTGGGAATCGAGCACGAGAAGCTGACGTTCAAGTTCCAAGGCCGGGACTTCCGCCTGACCGACGTACACGGGAAGGTGGTGAAGGGGGTGCTAGCGTAGGGAATCGCTCCGAAAAATGCTGGCTAAGCGGGTATCGGCGTGTTCAACTTGGACGCATGGCCAACGCACAAGAAGCCCCATTCCCGAATCAGCCGGTGACGCTGGCCATCGTCCAAGCCGCCTTTCGCCGGGCCGAGTGCCACAGCCTCTATGTGAAGGCGCTGGCATGGAATCACGACGGCAAGCGACAGATCTACATCGCTTCTTCGGATTAGTCACAGGGTTTGACCCATCCAAATCAGAAGTGATCGACCCGGACGGACATCTATCATTGATCGCAGATGATGGAATCATTGCTGCAGGTTGGTCGTTCACAAAATTACTCGACTGCTGGGGCAGAAAACACGCCCGAGCTGTATACGTTCCTCAGAAATCCTCGTCGCTCAAAGCCGGGGGAAAAACCCGCGTCGGCTGACGCCGCGCGAATGCGCCCGGCTCATGGGGTTCGACCACCCGAATGAGCGGCCGTTCAAAATCGTCGTCGCGGATACGCCGGCGTACAAGCAGTTCGGCAACGCCGTCGTCGTTCCGGTCGTCGAAGCGATCGCCCGTTTGATGGCTCCCCACATCGTCGGACAAGAGCGGCCCAAAGCCGCGGACGCGAAAAAGCCCAAGTCGAGCCGAAGTCTCTTCTCGTGAACTCCGGCCTGAATTCGTCCAGTTCGTCCAGTTCGTCCACGGAGGGGTGTCAACGACGCTGGACGAACGATTCGCGCCCGAGCGTATTCCGTGAACGGTATCGTCTGTCCAGCCGATCCCATTTCGTCGACCCGTCATAAGTCGTTGGAAACACTGGTCTGTCCAGCGAGAGTGGGTCTGTCCAGAAAATTTACGGCCTGTCCAGCGGGGGGTGGGGTGCACCGCGCTGGACAGACACGGCCAGCAATCAGCCGCTCTGCATTCCGCTACACTGCCCCCATGCCCCCCATCGACCTCGATTCCAACGCGACGACCCCGCTGCTGCCCGAAGCCTGGGAGGCGATGCGCCCCTTGATGCTCGAAAACTCGGGCAACGCCTCGTCGGCGCACGCGCTCGGCCGCAAGGCCCGGCAGCAGCTCGAAACCGCGCGCGAGGAAGTCGCGGAACTGCTCGGGGCGCGGGCGGACGAAGTCGTCTTCACCGCCGGCGCGACCGAGGCGAACAACCTCGCCCTCTTCGGATTGGTCGGGCCGGCCCCGGGAACCATCCTCGCGGCGCCGATCGAACATCCGTGCGTCATCGAACCGCTGAAGGCCCTCGAAAAACGCGGCTTCGCCGTCGATTGGTTGCCCGTTAATCCGCAGGGAATCGTCGAACAGCGGGAGGTGCTTCAGCGTGCCACACCGGAGACGCGGCTCGTCTCGCTGATGCTGGCGAACCACGAAACCGGGGCGATTCAGCCGGTGCGCCACGTCGCCAAGACGCTGCCCAAGGGTGTACCGCTGCATTGCGACGCGGCCCAAGCCGTCGGCAAGATCCCCGTCGACTTCCGCGATCTCGCCGTCGCCGCGCTCACCGCCAGCGCCCATAAATTCCACGGGCCCAAAGGCGTCGGACTGCTGCTGCTGAAGAAGGGCGTCCCGTTTCAACCGATACTTTTCGGCGGCCACCAGCAGCGCGGCGTCCGCCCCGGCACCGAAGCGGTTCCGCTCGCCGTCGGGCTGGCGGTCGCTCTGCGGCACGCCGTTGAGTCGATGGAAACGAACCGCATGAAGTGGCTCGAACTGCGCGCGGCGTTCCTCGCGAACCTCGGAGTCGAGCATGTGTTGAATGGGGAAGGCCTTCCGACGACGCTGAACCTCTCGTTCCCCGGTTGCCGGGCCGAGGTGCTGCTGATGGCGCTCGACCTCGCGGGGGTCGCCTGCAGCACCGGCTCGGCTTGCTCCAGCGGGTCATTGCTACCGTCCCCCGTGCTCGCGGCCATGGGGGTTCCGGCGCCGGTGCTGGATTCCGCCATGCGATTCAGCTTCCACGCGGGCCGCACCGTCGAGGAAATGGCCGAGGCCGCACGGCGGGTCACGGCGTGCGTCCAGCAGACGATCCGACCCTGAAA
>JANOSQ010000974.1:0-1909 GCA_031415915.1 Fimbriiglobus sp.
CATTTGAAGGACGCGAAAGTCGCGGCGTTGCCGAAGGCGGCACTGATGTTCGAAACCGGCACGAACCGCTGGCGGCGATTCGACACTTGGCCCCCGAAGGAAGCCGAGAAGGTGAAGCTCCACTTCGCCGCGGATCAAACGTTGGCATCGGCGGCGGGCAAGTCGGAAGGATTCGACGAGTTCGTTTCCGACCCGGCCAAGCCGGTTCCGTACGTGGAGAAAACCGTCGTGCGGATGGACAAGGAATATATGACCGCCGACCAGCGCTTCGCCGGGCGCCGCACCGATGTGCTCGTCTACAAGGGCGAGGTGCTCAAGGAGGACGTCAACGTCGCGGGGCCGATCGAAGTGGAATTGCACGTCAGCACCACCGGCACCGATGCCGACTGGGTCGTGAAGCTGATCGACGTCTACCCCAACGATTTCCCCAACCCCGATCCGAACCCGACCGGCGTGCAAATGGGTGGCTATCAGCAACTCTTGCGCGGCGAACCCTTTCGCGGCAAGTTCCGCAACAGCATGGCGAAGCCGGAGCCGTTCGAGCCGGGCAAGGTCGCGGTGATCAAGTTCAGTATGCCGGACGTGTCGCACTCGTTCCGCGCGGGCCATCGCATCATGGTGCAGGTGCAGAGCAGTTGGTTCCCGTTCATCGACCGGAACCCGCAGACGTTTTGCGACATCTACACGGCGAAGGAATCGGACTTCAAGAAAGCGACGCACAAAGTCTACCACTCCGACGCCAAACCTTCGGGCGTGACGTTGCGGGTGGTGAAGTAGCACCGCGGCTCAAATCAATTCGCTCATCACCTTGCCGTCGGCCAAGTGCTGCGGCCGGCCGGTCGGGTCGTTCACCGGGTTCTGGTCGGGGTTCAGGCCGATGGCTTGGTACAGCGTGGCGAAGACTTCGCCGAAGGTCACGGGGCGATCCTTGGCGTTCTCGCCCAAGCGGTTCGTGCTGCCGATGACTTGGCCCGTTTTCAAGCCGCCGCCGGCGAGGATGGCGCTGCAGACCTGCGGCCAGTGATCGCGACCCCCTTCTTTATTGATCCGCGGCGTCCGGCCGAATTCGCCCCATGCGATCACGGTTACGTCGTTCAACAAGTCGAGCCGGTCGAGATCCCAAACGAGCGCCGAGAGCGCCTGATCGAGCTTGGGCCCGTGATCGCGGACGAGTTCGGCATTCTTGCTGTGGGCGTCCCAGCGGCCGAACGTCAGGGTGACGCAGCGGGCGCCCGCTTGCACCAACCGGCGGGCCATGAGCATCTGATCGTTGGCCGTCGGTGCGCCGTCGAGCTGGAACTTGTACGGCTTGCCGTCGCCGTAGCGGTCGCGGATCTTCGGGTCTTCCTTGCTCACGTCCATCGCTTCCATCAGCTTGCTCGACAGCAGCACGTTCATGGCCCGCTCGGTGTGGGCGTCCATCGTGCTCAGGGTGTTGTCGTTCTCCATCTCCTTCCGCATGGTGTCGAAGCCGCGGAGGAGCTTCTGGCGGTCGGCGAGGTGCGTCTGGTTGATCGCATTCTTTTTCATGTTGGCCATGTCGGGGCCGCTCGGCTTGAAGGCGCCGTACATGCTGCCGAGGAATCCGGATTGCCCGGGGTCGCTCCAAGGGCCGTGGTCGGTCTTGGCCGCGAGGCCGACGAACGGGGGCACCGACGGATCGACCGACCCGCACAACTTGGTGACGACCGAGCCGATGCTCGGCCGGCCGCCCATGGCCGCGAGCGAGTTCTGCGGGTAGCCGGTGGTGCACTGGAAGCCGTCGTGGCCGCCTTGGGCGCCGACGATGCTGCGGATGATCGCGAACTTGTCCATCATCGCGGCGATCTTCGGGAAGCACTCGCCGATTTCGATGCCCGGAACCTTCGTCTTGATCGGTTTGAACTCCCCGCGGATTTCCGCCGGGGCG
>JANOSQ010000975.1:0-6678 GCA_031415915.1 Fimbriiglobus sp.
TTTGTGGGTTGGTTTTTTTTTTTTTTGTTTTTTTTTTACTTTTTTGTTTTGGTGGTGGTGGTGTTGGCGGGTGGGGGCGGGGGGCGGGGTTGGGGGGTCGCCCTCGCGGCCCCGGACCATTCGACTGACACTCGATAGCACGCGAACACAACCTAAAGGTTGAACTCCAACAAAGGCAGCATAACCGTGTTCCTCGGCATCGAAATCGGCGGGACGAAACTGCAACTCGGGTTGGGCGAGGGCGACGGCGCCATCGTCCATCTCTGGCGGGGATCCGTCGATCCAACCCTCGGCGGTGCCGGCATCCGCTCAGAGATCATCTGCAACTACGCAGGCCTGCTGCAATCGGCGGGGTTGAAGCATGCGGACATCCGCGGCATCGGCGTCGGCTTCGGCGGGCCGACGGACGACGCCACGCAATCGACCATCACTTCGCACCAGATCGCCGACTGGGATAACTTCCCACTGGCGGGGTTCCTCCACGAGAACCTCGGCGCCCCCGCGGTAATCTGCAACGATGCGGATGTGGCGGGATTGGCCGAGGCGCACTTCGGCGCGGGGAAGGGGCTGACCCCGATCTTTTACATCACGGTCGGCACCGGCATCGGGGGCGGGCTGATCATCGACGGGAAGATCTACCGGGGCGTCGGAAGGGGAGCGGCGGAGATCGGACACTTGTTGTATCACGACATGACGATCGAATCGTTCAGCTCGGGTACCGGCATTTCAAAGATCCATTCGATGAACAACGGAATCCGCTTGAGCACGACCGAGATCGTCGTCAAAGCGAACGCCGGGGATGATCACGCGCAGGGAGTGATCTATGTCGCCATGACCGTCCTCGCCGAAAGCATTTGCACCATCATCAAGCTCCTCTGCCCTCGGCGGATCATCATCGGCGGCGGGGTGTCGCTGATGGGCGAAGATCTCTTCTTCGAGCCGATCCGCAAGTACGTTGCCGAGCGCGGCTTCAAACCGTTCGCCGGTCTCACCGACATAGTCCCGGCGACGCTGGGCGAGGAAGTCGTTGTCCACGGGGCGCTGGCGTTGGCCCGGCAGCGCTTCGGCGGGTAAGATCTCCACAAATGGCCATCCACATCAAAATCTGCGGCGTCACCACTCCCGGCGATGCCCTTGCGACCATCGACGCCGGCGCCGACATGATCGGCTTGAATTTCTCCGCCCAATCGGTGCGGCGCGTCTCGCTCGAACAAGCCCGCAGCATCGTCGAAGCGTCTCCGCAATTCCGCGACTTCACCGGCGTCTTCGTCGAGCAATCGCCCAAGGAAGTCGATGACATCCGCGGCGAACTCGGGCTGGCCCACTGCCAGACCTACTCCACCCCGTGGCCGGCCGGGCACATCGCCGCGTTCCGCGTGCGCTCCGCGGAGGACATCGCCGGGATTCACGCGCTGCTCGCCACTTCGCACAAGCCGATGGCTGTCCTCATCGACAGCTTCGTTCCTGGGGCCATGGGCGGAACCGGGCACAAGGCCCCGTGGGAGCTGCTCGCGGGGCAAGATTTCGGCGTGCCGTTGATCCTCGCGGGGGGGCTGACTCCCGAAAATGTCGCCGAGGCGATCCGGCTCGTGAAGCCGTGGGGGGTCGATGTCGCCAGCGGCGTGGAGAGTGCGCCCGGTCGCAAAGACGGCGGGAAAATGCGGGCCTTCGTGCGAGCGGTTCGGGCGCTCTAGAATAAGCCCCAGGCGGCAGAGGGAAGCATCATGGGCGACAAGTACTGGCTCGGCGTCGATCTCGGCGGCACGAAGATTCTCACCGGCGTCTTCGATGGCGAGATGAAACTGCTCGCGCGGAACAAGCAGCCGACCGGGGCCGAGGCCGGGCCGGCGGGCGTCTTCGGCCGGGTGGCGCAGGGGGTCGAAGCCGTCTTGCGCGAGGCGAAACTCGAACCGGACCAAATCCGCGGGATGGGCTTCGCGATACCGGGGCAGATCGAACCGGGGAAGCCGTTCGTCCGTTTCGCCCCGAACCTCGCTTGGCGCGATGTCGATTGCCAAGCTCTGCTGCCCGCGAGTTGGCCTTGGCCCGTCTTCCTCGAAAACGACGTTCGCATGGGCACCTACGGCGAGTTCGCCCACGGCGCCGCCAAGGGGGCCAAGCACGTCTTCGGCATCTTCGTGGGCACCGGCGTCGGCGGCGGCTTCATCCTCGACGGCAAGCTGTTCACGGGCTTCAACGGCCACGCCGGCGAGATCGGCCACATCGTGTTGCACTGGCGCAAAGGCACCACGCTCGAATCGATCGCCGGGCGGAAGTATCAGATGAAGCGGGCGAAGGTGATGATCGACGACGCCCCGAAGCGCATCCGCAAAGATTGGAAAGACGTCGTGCCCGAGAAGGTGAAAAGCTCGCAGCTCGCCGAGTTCTACATGAAGGACGACCCCATCGCGGTCACGATCATCGACGATGCGGCCCGGGCCATCGGCGCCGCCATCGGCAGCGTCATCAACCTCATGAGCCCCGAGGTCGTCGTCATCGGCGGTGGCGTGACCGGGGCGCTCGGCGAGAGTTTCACCGAACGCGTCTGGGACATCGCCCAGCGGTACACCCTGCCCGGCGCCACGGCCAACATGAAATTCGTCGTCGCGGCGCTGGGGGACGATGCCGGCATCGTCGGCGCCGCGGCCTATGCCCGCTCCAAAGTCGAGGTCCCCGCGTGAAACCCGAATGGCGCAGCCGGTACAACTTGGCGATGGAAGCCGCGCGACGGGCGGGCGACTTCGCGAAGACGATCTACGATGCCTCCTTCCAAGATCGCGCGGCATTGGAAGTGATCCGCAAAGCGGATGACAGCCCGGTGACAGTCGCCGACCGCGGGGCGGAGCAGATGATCCGCGCACTGGTCGCCAAGCACTTCCCCGGCGACGGTTTCCTCGGCGAAGAGTTCGACAACACCCCGAGTTCCACCGGCTTCCGCTGGATCATCGACCCCATCGACGGCACCAAGTCGTTCGTCCGCCACGTCCCCATTTGGGCGACGCTGCTGGGGTTGGAATTCGAAGGCGAGCAAATCGCCGGGGTCGCGTACATCCCCGTGTTCCGGCAGATGTACCGGGCCTTGCGCGGCGACGGGGCCTACCTCGACGACATCCGCATCCGGGTTTCGGACACGCCGACACTCGCGGAATCGATCCTCTGCTATTCGAGCATCGGCTGGTTCACCCGCGCCGGCCGGCAGAACACCTTTCTGAATCTCTACCAGCAGACCGGCCGGCAGCGCGGCTACGGCGACTTCTTCGGCTTCGTGCTGGTCGCGCAGGGGGCCGTGGACATCATGGTCGAGCACGGCGTCAGCCCGTGGGACGTGGCCGCGACCAAAGCGATCATCGAAGAAGCCGGTGGCACCTTCACCGACTGGGATGGCACGCCGACGATCCACCGCCCCGACGTACTGGCGACGAACGGCAAGCTCCACGCCCCGGCACTGGTATTGCTGAAGGAGTAGAAATTCCGCCACCGACATTGCCAAATCACCCCGGTGCGGGGAATAATAGAAGCGTTGTCCCGCCGATTCGCGCACGTTCCTTTTCGGAGTCTCTCCCATGCGTTGTCTGCTGTTGCTCTCCGCCCTCCTCGGCGCCGGCTCGTTCGCCGTCGCGGCCGATGAAAAATACATGACCGTCAAGGGCACGATCAAGTTCAACGGGGACAAAGCCCCCGGTGTCGAATTGGTCGATTTCAAGGATCACATCGACAAGGCCGCCTGCTGCAAGGCCGGCCCGCTGGCGGCGACCAAAATCGAAGTCGACGCCAAGTCGCTCGGCGTGAAGAACGTCATGGTCTGGATCCGCCCGGACGACAACGTCCGCGCGAATACCTTCCCGCTCGCCCAGATCCACCCCGACTTGGCCAAGCCGAAGTCGAAGGAGCACGTCATCGACCAGCCGATGTGCCAGTTCGAGCCGCGCGTCACGGTGGCCCGCGAAGGGGACACGCTGGTGATCAAGAACAGCGCCGGCATCGGGCACAACGTGAACTACAACAGCGACGCCGAGCAGTTCAACGTGAATCTTCCCTCGAAGGCTCAGCAGAAACTCAAGGCGCCTCTGGTGACGCAGCGTTCGGCGATCAACGTCGCTTGCAATATCCACCCGTGGATGGAAGCGAAAGTCCGCGTGTTCGACCACCCGTACTACGCCCTCACGGACAAGGACGGCAAGTTCGAAATCAAAGACATCCCCGCCGGGAAGTGGAAGATCGTCTACCAGCACGAGGGCGGTTACCACATGGGCAAAGCTGGCCTCCTCGGCTTCCCGGTGGACCTGAAGGGGGACAAGAAGACGATGGAGATGGAACCGGTGAAACTGGAATTGCCGAAGCCGTAGATAATCGCCTTCACGCAGGACAGGCCTCCGGGCCTGTCCTTGTTCTTTTCTGGAGTTTCAGATGCGCCGATTGCTGTTGCTGAGTGCCGCGCTTCTCGCGGGTTCGTCCGCGCGGGCGGACGAGAAATACGTGACGATCAAGGGCCTAGTGAAGTGGAACGGGGACAAGGCGCCGGCGGCGGACGTCGTCGATGTGAAGGACTTCAAAGCGGCCTGTTGCAAAGACGGCAACCTGCTCTCCAACAAGTTCGCCATCGACGCCAAGTCGCTCGGGGTCAAAAACGTCATCGTCTGGCTCAGACCAGACACCGAGGACAGAACCGACGCGTTCCCCGCGGATCGGGTAAATCCGGTGCACGCGAAGCCGTCATCCAAACAGCATGTGATCGATCAACCGGTCTGCCAGTTCGAACCACGTGTATTGGCGGCGCGCGCTGGGGATACACTCGTGGTGAAGAACAGTTCCGCTATCGCCCACAACATCAACTATGTGAGCGATCCGGAGAGTTTCAACGTCACCATTCAAGCGGGCAAAGAGCATAAACTCTCCAAACCGCTCGAAGCGAATCGATTACCGATCGCGTACAAGTGCGACATTCACGGTTGGATGACCGGCCGAGTCCGCGTCTTCGATCACCCATATTTCGCCACCACGGACAAAGACGGCAACTTCGAAATCGCCGACGCCCCTGTCGGCAAATGGCGCATCGTCTACTGGCACGAAGAGGGCTACCACAAAGGCATTCCCGGTGCCCTTGGCGCCCCAATCGAACTGAAGGGTGACAAGAAGACTTTGGAACTCGAACCAGTAAAATTGCAGCTTCCCGCATCCAAAACCGTGGCGACGCCGAAGTGAACGTCCCACTGGCCTGAAGGATCCCTCGGGCCTGTTCATTTCCAGAGACCCCTCCCATGTCCCGCCTCCGCTCGCTCGCCGTCGGCTGCTCCTGTGTCGCGTTGCTCGTGGCGGCGGTCGCCTTCGGCACCTCCCAGAAAGCGGAGCCGGTCGAAGCGCCCAAGCCCGAGGCGGCGGCGGCGCAATTCTGGAAGGGCAACCTGCACACGCACTCCCTCTGGAGCGACGGTGACGACTTCCCCGAGATGATCGCCGAGTGGTACAAAACCCACGGCTACCACTTCCTCACCCTCTCCGACCACAACGTCCTCTCCGACGGCGAACGCTGGATACCGTCCGAAACGACCGCCGTGCGGAAGAAAGCGATGGAGAAATACACCGCCCGCTTCGGCGACGCGTGGGTCGAACGCCGCGAAGTCAAAGATGTTCCGCAAGTGCGCCTCAAACCCTTGCGCGAGTTCCGCAGCCTGCTCGAAGAACCGAAGAAGTTCCTGCTCATCCCCGGCGAAGAGGTGACGCACTCGTTCACCAAACGGCCGATCCACATGAACGCGATCAACCTCCGCGACCTCGTCAAACCGGTCGACGGCCCCACGGCCGAGGAGGCGATCCGCGTCAACATGAAGGCGATCTACGACCAACAAAAGAAGACCGGCTGGCCGGGGATCGTGTTCCTCAACCACCCGAACTTCGGCTGGGGCGTCCGCGCCGAGGACCTGTTCGCCATCGAGGAACTCAAATACTTCGAGGTGTTCAACGGCCACCCCGGCGTCCGCAACTACGGCGACGCCACCCACGCCAGCACCGAGCGTATCTGGGATATTTTGCTCGCGGTGCGGCTCGGGCAGTTGAAGCTACCCATCGTCTACGGCGTCGCCACCGACGACGCCCACGGCTACCACGAGTTCGGCGCCGGCAAGGTGAACCCCGGCCGTGGGTGGATCATGGTGCGGGCCAAGCACCTCACCGCCGAAGCTCTCGTGAAGGCGATGCACGCCGGGGATTTCTACTTCACGTCCGGAGTGACCCTGAAGGACGTCGGCGTCCGGGACGGCGAATTGAAACTGGAGATCGCCGCGGCCGAGGGCGTGGAATACATGACCGAGTTCTTCGCCACCATGGAGGGGACGAAGATCGAAGCGACCCCCGTGAAGGACGACGAAGGAAAAGAACTCGACGTGACCAAACGTTATTCCGCCGAAATCGGCAAGGCCGTCGGCACGGTGAAAGGCAAGGACGCGGCTTACAAGTTCAGCGGCAAGGAGCTGTACGTCCGGGTCAAGGTGACTTCGACGAAACCGCACCCGAACCCGTATCAGAAGGGAGATGTCGAGTGCGCGTGGTCGCAGCCGTTCGTGCGCGGCGATTGACAATCAGGACGCGTGAGTGAGCGACGGGCCGACCCAATATCGCAGAGGACACTACTTCGCGGAGCGGTCCGTCGCTCACGCGTCCGGCTCGTGTGAAACACTCCGC
>JANOSQ010000976.1:0-7805 GCA_031415915.1 Fimbriiglobus sp.
GCGGCGTGGTGGGCGGTGGCCGTAAGGGCGAACGCCTTGACCAATTCCCACCGCACTCGCCGCCGCTCGTAGCTCCACTTCCGGCGGCAACCGGGGCACCGCTGCTGCCGCCGGTGGGATGGCCGGGTGGCGGCGTGGCACCCAGCAGAGCTGCCCGATCAGGTGTCGCTCATAGTCCGCGAGAGTCATCATACCAGCCTACGCGCTGGCCTAGAAAATTGCTAATCACCAAGAAGTAAGGTTTTGGATGTTGACTTGTGCTGGCGGTTACCGAACCCCAATGTTGTGCAATCGGCTCGTCGCGTCGGCTCGACTCCGCTACGAGCCGGATGCGTGAGCGCCGGACCGCATGCGAATAAGCGAGTTGCCGAACCCGTTGTTGTGCAATCCGTCCGTCGCTCACTCACTCACGCGTCCGGCTCTGACCTACACCCCATACCCCGGCCGAAGATGTCTACTAAACCCATCTTGTTCACGCGGAAGGTCGTTCCGGACGGATCGAAGTACTGAACCACCGCGATCGCGGAAGCGAACGGCGACACTCCCCGGACTCCGCGTTGTGTCGCCAGATTCCGTTGGTGCACTTCCCACCGGGTGTAGCAACGATTCTTGGAGGTTTTGTCGGTCATGCTCTGCGTGACGCCGTTCCTTAACCGGCTTCTCACTCCCGTCACGCAGAGAGTGACCTACGAAAACGGCCATCGCGAAGAAACTCCACGACTCGTTGCTACACTCCTGCGAGTCGGGGTGCGCCCGTGGGACTGATTTCGCGGTCGCCCGACGAGCGATGAACGTCCCGCCCCGATTCTTCGGCCTGTCAGGCCGGTTCTGTCAGCCCGGGCCGGAGTCTTCGGAGGCCCGGGTTACGAGTCGACAAATCCCTTCGGCCCGAAAGGCCGATTCATTGCCAACCGTGAACCGACCTTTCAGGCTGGACTTCCTTCTCTCGTGTGAACCCAGGCCTCCGTTGGCTCCGCCAACTCCGACCTGGGCTGACAGAACCGGCCTGACAGGCCGAAGAATCAAGGCATGACATTCATCGGGATTCGTTACACCGTAGGGTGGGTTGAATCATGTTGTTCGCTGCTGCCCGAGCTTTCGCGGGCGTCGCTTCTGTTCAGCCGATCCCGCCAACCCCACGCCCCGACTTGCGCCGAACCGGCCCGCCGCAAACCCTTGCGGCGCATGGTCAGTTCAGCAATCGGGATTTGAGTTCAGCGTTTTGGACACGAGTTCACGCGAGGGTGTGTGGGTTCTCGCTGAACTCGATCGCGGGCCACCCAACCCCCAATTCCCTTGGAGTCGGTTGCACCCGCGATCGCGAGCGACAGCGGAAAACCGGTTGCGAAATCCCCCGGCGCTGCGACAATCTCTGATCCCGCCCCGCGTTCCCCGAGTGCTCCGCAATGCCGCTCCGCCACTTCGCCCCGCTCGTGTTGGTCGCCGGTTGTTCGCTCGGCCTCGCGGGGGCGGCCGATTGGACGCGCTTGCGCGGGCCCAACGGGACCGGCGTCGTATCCGAAGCGACCCCCGTCAAGTTCACCGCGAAGGATCAACTCTGGAAGACCCCGATCCCCGGCAGCGGGCACGGCAGCCCCATCATCGTGGGCGAGCGAGTCTTCCTCCAAACGAGCTCGGTTGACGACGATAAGCGCAGCCTGATTTGCCTGAACGCGAAGACGGGGAAGATCGACTGGACGAAGGACATCGCGGCGCAGAAGCCGAACGGGATGCACAAGAAGAATACCCCGGCGTCGAGCACCCCGGCCAGCGATGGCGAACGCGTCTTCACCACCGTCTGGGACGGCTCGGCGCTTTCGCTGCACGCCTTCGACCTCACCGGTAAAGCGCTCTGGGACGCCCATCTGGGATGCTTTTCGGCCCTGGGGGCGGCCGCCCATTCGCCGATGGTGTTCGACGGCCTCGTGTACATGAACGTCGATTCGGATTCGTCCGCGAAGCTGGTGGCCTACGACGCGATCAAAGGGACGCAGACTTGGAAAGCGGATCGCGTGAAGGAACGCGCCAGCTACACGACGCCGATGGTGCTCGAAGAGAAGGGCAAGCCGGCGCAGTTGATCCTCGGTACCACGACGACCATCGACAGCTACGATCCGAAGACGGGCAAAAGCAATTGGAGCTTCACCGTGGCGTGGCCCTCGGGCAAGCGGTTGCGGGCCGTGGGCCAGCCGCTGCTGGCGGCGGGGAACATCGTCACCTACATGGGCGAAGGCGGCTCGGGCCGGTACATGGTCGCGGTGAAGACCGACGGAACAGGCGAATTGGGTGCGAAGGGGAAAGCGTGGGAGCTCAACGATAAGACGCCCTATGTGCCGAGTGCCCTCGTGTACGAAGATCACTTGTACTGGGTCAACGACACCGGGTTCGCGGGCTGCGCCGACGCCAAGACCGGCAAGATTCTCTGGTACAACCGGGCCTTCCCGAAGGCCGTGTCGTCGTCGCCGATCCTCGTGAACGGCACCGTGCTCGCCTTCGACGAAGCCGGGAAGGCCATCGCCTTCAAAGCCTCGCCGAAGGAGTACGAACCCCTCGGCGAGTCGACGTTGGGCGAAGGGGTCTTCTCGTCGCCCGCCGCGGCCGGCGGACGGTTGTTCGTCCGCGGGACGCAGCACTTGTACTGCTTCGGGGCGAAAGGCTCGTGAGTTACCGGTTCAAGTAGCTCGTCACGCCGAGGCCCGGCGGGCGGCGATCCACTTCCCAGCAACCGCTGCAACCGCCGTTGCACTCGAGCTTCGGGTTGAAGAATTGCTTGCACGAGCCGAACACGAACGTCCGCTCGGAGGCGAGGCAACCGCAGTTCACCGGGTTGATGGTGCCCGCGCCGATCATGAATTTCGAGAGCAAGCGGTTGCGGTCGTGCGCCTTGTGGTGCGACGACGGGGCCGCGCAGCCATCGCCGTAAGCGACGACGGGGCCGGCGCAGTTCGCCGCCGAGCGGTGCGACGCTTGGCTGACGGGGGCGATGACGGCCGGGAGCGGCGCCGCTTCGGCGGAGCCGATCGGCACCGGCTGCAGCGGCTTGGGGGCGTAGTACTGGGCCGGGGCGAGGCTCGCGGCACCGAGCAGGCCGCCGACGGCCAAGATGAGACGACAACGCATGGGAATTCCTTTCGCGGTTCGGGCGGGGCGCCGATTCCAAAACGGCACTTCTTCCTTCGACACCCACCCGAATCCGATGCGGTCGAAACCGACGGCGAGCGGGTCAAAGCCGCCGGCCCCGCGCCGGTTGACCCGGTGGCGACCCTCAGCCGCATTGATCGGTTTCCCACTCTTGGTGGAACTCGCCCGGTTGTAACGGTGATGCGGCCCTCTCGACCGCACATCGTTCTGGCATCGATCCGACTGGATACTCCGGCCGGAAATCTCTCAATGCACTTCCGGCCCCACTAAGATGAGCAGTTTGGAATCACCCGCACGGGGGTTTGCGATGGCGAAATTCGATCCGACGCAACACGATTATTTGGCTTTGGTGAGCGAATGGCAGGGCGGTGGCGGCGCCGTCGGCAACGCCTACCCCCTTTACAGTCTGACCTCGGGGCAGGTCGTCACCGATCCGGAAGAAACCTTCCCCAATTCCGGGGCCATCTTCTTGACCTCCCGCGTCGGCTTGCGCACCCTCGATTTTATCCGCGTCCGACCGAGCCAGAATAGCTTGTACGTCGATTCGCAATCCCGCACCCAATGCGAATACATCCAATCGCGCGGTTGGTCCGTGTTGACTCAGCCGGATCAATTGGCGGGCGTCGCGTCGATTCTCGATCACCCGACGTTCGACGCCGGAGCCGGCCGGCAGATCATTTCCCCCAAATGCAACGTGACCCCGGTCTTCTTCGTGCGCAAGCAGCAGATCTATTACGGCCCGCTGATCCGCGAGATGACACACTTCTCGCCGAACTCGGACGAGTTGCAGCGGATCGATTGGCGCTCGGCCCGCGACGATTCCGTGGTGTACGAATTCACCCGCGAGGAATTGGAAAAGGAAGGCGTGAAGATCGTCGCCTACCAACACCCCCAACCGTTGAACCGCGTGGTGCTCGCGCCCATCGAGTTGGCGGTCGGGAAAATCCGCTTGGTGAAATCGACCCGATTCAAAGATGCGCTGGCCGAAGAGACCCTCATCGAGTGGTACCTCCAGCGCTGCACCGAAGGCCCGCCGTCGCGGGATGCCGTGAAAGCGATGGAGGCGGCCTTCAAAGGCCGGGTCGGCGAGGACATGCTGATCCAAGAACTGCGATTGCGCCGCGTCGAAAAATTGATCGCCTCGCACTCGCGTTTCCAAGACGAACGCGAGCGCTTCGCCAAGCAGTACCTCGATTCCCCCGCCGGGGCGAAACGCGTCGACGACGCCGTCGAGCAGAGTGTCGTCAAACGGGCCGCGCTCATTCAAGTCGAGGTCGACGACCGCGAGAAGGACCTCGCCCACCGTCGCGACGACATCGCGCGCCAACTGCACCAAGCGGAGGTGGAGCACCGCCAGCAACTCGACGGACTGCAACTCGCCCAAGACGCCAAGCGGGAGGAACTCGCCCGGCTCGAATCGGGCCTCGGCCAACTCCGCGATCAACTCGCCGGGGAGATCGAACAGGTCTCCGCGAAGTTGCAGGATCAAATCCCCCTGCTCGCGGCCTTCGCCGCCATCCGCCCGAGCGGGGCTTCGGCGCCGGGCACCGTCGCGGTCACATCCACCCGAGCCGCGACCCCGAAGCGGGCTTGGGACTTCCCGGCTATCCCGTCCGAACGGCCGCTGCAAACGCCGCCGAACGAGAAGCACTTGGTCAACGCCCTGCACGCCGACCTCGCCCGGCAGGGGCTGTTCTTCGACCGCGACTTCATCGCCAACATCTACATCTGCTTGAAGTCCGAACCGTTGAATTTGCTCATCGGCCCCCCCGGCTTCGGCAAGTCGAGCCTCGTTTCGGCGCTGGCGCGTTCGTTGGGCCACGGGCAAGCCCTGTTGAAGATCGCCGTGCGCCGCTCGTGGGCCGAGGATCGCCATTTGCTCGGCGCGTTCGACAGCTTCCACGGCCGCTACGACCCCGGTTCGACCGGGTTGGTTCCGCGGATGCTCCAAGCGGCGACGGATTGGAACACCGTCCGCAAGGGGGTCTACCTCGTGCTGATGGACGAGTTCAACCTCGCCGCGCCCGAGTACTACTTCTCCCAACTCTTGCAGGCGCTGCCGGGGGATGAACCGGTGAAGGCGATCTCCCTGTACGACCCCGCGACGACCGGGGGCGACGGCTTCCCGGGGGCCATCGCCCTCGCGCCGAACCTCCGCTTCTGGGGGACGATCAACTACGACGAAACGACCGAGCGCCTCAGCCCGCGCGTCCTCGACCGCACGGGGATGATTTTCCTCCAAGAGACGGATGTGAGCAAAGCGCTGGATCGCGGCACCCCGCCGATGCCGGCCATTTCCGCGCTCGACCTGTTCGACAAGTTCCTGCGCGACGCCGACGATTGCCCCGCCGAGTTGTGGGAGCAAGTGTCGCCGGTCGTCGATCTGCTCCGCCGCACGGAGACGGAATACGGCCCCCGTATCGAGCTTTCCCCGCGCGTGCAGCAGGGGCTCCGCCGGTATTTGGCGAACTCGGTCGGGGCGATCGATCCGCGGCTCGCCGCCGACTTCGCCGTGCAACAGCGGGTGCTGCCCGTGCTGCGCGGTCGCGGTTCCGGCTTCTTGCTCCGCATCCGCCGCTTGCAGGAGAGTTTGATCGAGAAGGGACTGTCCCGGTCGGCCCAGCATGTGGAGCGCGCCTTGGCCCAAGCCGAGCAGCAGTTCGGCGAAGTCGATTTCTTGGCGTATTGATGGTGTCGCCACAAGGTACGAGACCCCCGCGATGATCGGCGTGCGCATCGAACGGCAGACCGCGACCGAGCGCCAACCGGGCGATTGGTTCGAGGAGACCATCGACCCCGCGGTGGCGCGGGTTTGGCCCCAGCGCGAAGCGGGCGAGAGCGACTGGTTCCGCATCTCCTTTGAATCCGGACATGCCAGCGATGCCGTCTTCCGCGTCTCCGTCGGCGATCTCCTCATCGCGAGCACCGATCCGCTCGACCGCGACCGGCCCGTGATCCCCGGCGTCGGCGCCACCCGCCACGAGTGCCACGGCCGCTTCCTCATCGACTGGGTCGGCCTCACCGAACTCACCGTCTCGCAGCGGAGCGGGGACGCCGACTGGCGCGTGCTCCTCGCGATTCCGTTGGCCGTCACCGCCGGGAAGATCCTGCACGAGGAATTCGAGCAACTCTTCGCCGACCTCGAGCGCGAAGCGGCCGACCTCCTGCTCGACATCCACGGCAAGACGCAGGTCGGCCTGAAACGGGTTCGCGGGATCAGCTCGGCGTCCCCGATCGCCGCCTTCGCCCGGTTGCGGGAAACCACGCGAGAACTCCGCGAAGCGTGGCCGGCGCTGGCGCGCCGACCGGCGTGCCGGCTGCGCATGACCGTGAGCCGGGAATTGGCCATGGCCGGGCAAACGGTGTCCGAAGGGACGCTCGCCGAGATCGCCCGCGACCCCGGGATCGTCCGCTTCGCCGAGGGGGATTACACCCTCCATGAACACCTGCGCGAAGACGCCCGGCCGGACTACCGGATTCCGGAGCACCGCACCCTCGCCGACTTCCTGCTGCATTTGCAGGGGCAACTCGCGGAACTCCGGCCGAAGTTGGAAGGCGAAATCCGCTGGCGCGAAGGGCGGAAGTCTTGGCGGAACCACGCGACCACCGACGGCCAAGCGACGTGGTGGCAAACCGACGACGAACCCCGCATCGCCGAGTTGAAGCGCTGCCTGCTGGAGAGCCGAGCGCTCGCCGAGACGCTGCGCCGTTTGGGCCAAGCCCACTTCCTGCTCACGGGTCGCCCGCTCGTCGCCCAGCCGACCACGACCCCGCGTTTCCAGCATTTGCCGCACTACCGCCGCTTGTTCCAAGCCATCGACCGGCACTTCCTGTCGTTCCAAGTCACCTTCGAAACGCAGGCGCTGCTCAGCCGCGTCCGCTCGTTGCCGGTACTCTACGAGCTGTGGTGTTCGGTGCGCGTCCTCCGGATCTTATCGCAGGGACTGCGGCGCACCGCGGCCGGCGGCGCCGGGGCGAGCCTCGTCCGCACCACCGCGCTTTCGACGAACACGCAGTTCTCGCTCGATCTCACCCCCGATCGCTCCATCGACTTCGAAGATGCCCTCGGCCACCGCGTCCGCTTCCGGTACCAACCCGAGTACCGAGCCACATTTTCGGGCGTCGGCCTACTCGATGGCGCCCGGACACGGACCCCCGATATGGCGCTCGAATTCTTCGCGGCGACCAACTCCACCGCGATCCCCGATGGCATCCTCGTGCTCGACGCGAAGTACACGCACATCGGGCACCTGCAAAAAATGGCGGAGCTGGGCCAGAAGTACGGGCGCATCGGCGACCCGCGCACGGGGCGGGTGCTTTCGCGGCACGTTTGGGCCCTCACGCCGGCGGAAGCCGCCCATCGCGGGGAGCGCACCCATCTGAAAGGCTTCGCCACCGTCGATAACCTCGGGTTCTGGTCGGCGGATTTCGATTCGCATAGCCCGGTCAACGGCGCGCTCGAAACCCGCCCCACCCGACCGGGGGCCTACGACCCGTTGAAGCAATTCTTGGTGAAGCAGCTCGGCCATGCCGGCGTGGAGTGGCGCGACGGGACGGAAGAGGCCGGATTATAATTGTCTGGACAGCCATTGTTTCAACAGCTATATTGGGTACTATGGTCATGGCGAACGCACGCGCGGGCAAAGCCCGCCGGTTCGATTCCT
>JANOSQ010000977.1:0-10444 GCA_031415915.1 Fimbriiglobus sp.
TCCGGAGATCCGCGGGAAGGCCGCGACCGGCTTGAAGGATTTCGGCCGCTTGATGAACGAACTCCGCGCCAAGCAGGATTTGCCGCTCCACGAATTGATCGGCCAAGTGCTCGATTTGTCGGGTTACCGCAAGATGCTGAAAGAATCCAAGGACGAGGACGACGCCGACCGCTTGGCGAACATCGAGGAACTCATCACGGCCGCGCGGCAGTTCTACGAGGCCGACCCGAGCCGGACCCTCGGCGATTTCCTGGAGCAAGTCACGCTCGCCAGCGACGTCGATAGCTGGGACGAAAAATCGGAGTGCGTCAGCGTGATGACCCTGCACGCGGCGAAGGGGCTGGAATTCCCAGTCGTCTATCTCATGGCCTGCGAGCAAGGCATCTTGCCGCACAACCGCAGCATCGAAAGCGGCAAAGACGAAGACCTCGAAGAGGAGCGCCGGCTGTGCTTCGTCGGTATGACGCGGGCGATGCAGGAACTCACGCTCACGCACGCGCGGATGCGCGAGTTCCGCGGCCAAGTGACCTACGCGGTGCCGAGCATGTTCCTCGACGAACTGCCGCGCGACGTGCGGACCGAGGATCCGAGCAGCGGCCGCAACATGGCGCGCACCGCCATCGACGAATGGCGCTCGGGCGTCGGCAGCGCCGCGGCGCGGGCCGGGTTCGCCACGAAACCCATCGCCCCGGCCCCGAGTGGCACCCCGATCGCGGGCACTGCCTACACCGTGGGAGGCGTGGTCCAGCACGACGAATACGGCATCGGCCAAATCACCGACATCAGCGGATTCGGCGCCTTGCGCCGGATCAAAATCCGCTTCCCGGCGGCGGGGGAGAAGACCTTCGTCGCGGACAAAGTGAAGCTGAAAGTCGTTCAGCGGAAGTGAAGTTTCCGGGTGTGCCAACGATTCTCGGAATCGTCATTCCGGCGTCTACCCACCCACCCTACCGCGGAATGAACTCCCCCATGCGGAACGACATAGCGCGGCAAGGGGTTCCGTCCGATTTCGGGCGGGGGGCGACTTTCGAGTTCGGCCGCACGCCGGGGTGAACCGGGCGTGGAAAATGATTCCATCCAAGTGTGTGACACCCCCCTTTGGAACCATTTGGACGAATTGGAAGCATTGGACGAATCGGAATCCGGACGGGGTTGTCGGGCGTTGGGCTAAGCCCAGTAAGGACTTGCGCGGATCGAAGGCACGGGAACCACGGCACCGGCGCCGTGACCGTCTGGACGAATCGGTCTGGAACCATTTGGCTCGGACTCAATTCCCTTTCCACCGCGCGATCACCCGAGCATTTCCGAAACTCCAAGAATCGTTGCTACATCCAAGTTTCCCACCCGAATGAATGGCCCCAACCTCCGCCGCGTCTGATAATATCGCGGCGTTCCATTCGGAACGTCGCACCCCCCTTTCTCGGAGACCAGCAATGTTCACCCGCTCGCTGCTCGCACTCGCCACGGCCGTCCTGCTCTCCACCCCCGCTTTCGCGGACGATTTCAAACTCACATCCGAGAACACCAAGGTCACCTTCACCGGCTTCAAGAAAGACGGCAAGCACACCGGCGGCTTCAAGACCGTCAGCGGCACCGCGAGTGTCCCCCCCAAGAATTTCACCAAGCTCGAACTCGCCCTCGATATCGACTGCGACTCCCTCTTCAGCGACGACGACAAACTCACCACCCACTTGAAAGGGGCCGACTTCTTCGGCGTCAAAGACAACCCCAAGGCCAGCTTCAAGATCACGAAGGTCGAGAACGCCAAAGAGGGCATCACCATCGCCGGCGAGTTGACCTTGCTCGGCAAGACCAAGCCGATCACAGCCGCCGCATCGATGAAGATGGATCCCGGGCTGCTCACGATCGACAGCGCCTTCAAGATCGACCGCAACGATTGGGGCATGACCTACGGCAAAGGGAAGATCGACGACCTCGTCGAAGTGAAGATCGCCATCGCGGCCAAGAAGTGATGGAGCTTCCGCCGCTGCCCCCGTCGGACGACATCTGCGCGGCCCTAAAGGTCACGGTTCTCCCGGCCGCGGGGGCGGCGGCATTCACTTGCGCCCTCGTGCTCGCGATCGATCGCCGGCTCGGGGCACTCGCCTCAGCGCTGGCGATCCTCGCGGGCTTGGCCTACGCCAACTGGGTCGAGCTGCGATTGCCGTGGAACCCCGACCCCGCGAAGTCCGTGAGCGTCGCGTGGGAATGGTTGCCGCGCGCTGTGGTTCTCCTGGTCGCGGTCGGATTGGGTTCGCGCTGGCTCGGCCTCGCGTTGAACCGCTGGCCGTGGTTGGCGATTCTCGCCGTCTGGCTCCCCCGCTTGGCGGCGACCATCCCCGTCGCGTTTTGGCTCGTTCCCGAGCGAGTCCGCGAGCCGGAACCTTGGCTTCTCCCCGCCTTCGCCTCGATCGCTTTTCTCGACTGGGTCATCCTCGATGGGTTGGCCCGCGCCCGGGATGCGACCCTCCCTTTCGATCTCGCCGCGATGATGATCGCCGCGTCCGTCGTCATCCTCTACTCGCACTCCGCCCGCTTCATGGATGTCGCCGCGATGGCCGGCGCCGCGTTCTTCGCCATCGGCGCGGTCGCGCGAGCCGCGCGGCCGGCCGAGGTGAGCGGGGCGATCCCCGCCGGCGTGGCCCTGCTCCCCGGTCTGCTGCTATCGACCCATGTGAGCACAGAAAACCTTGTGCCGAGGTCGGCGTATCTGCTCGTGGCACTGGCTCCGCTCACACTGGCCCCGTGGTTGATTCCCGCTCTGGCCCGGCGAACCGGTCCGCTCGCGCGGATCGCTCGGTTGGCGATTCTGCTGCTTCCTTTGATCCTCGCGGGCATCTTGGCCGGTCGCGTCGAGAGCCTGCCGTGGGAAGCCGAGTGGTGAGATCGCTACAACATCCGTAGCTTCCTCCCCGCCCCGGGTTCCACCAATGTTCACGCTCTCCGCGTTCGCCGATGAAATCTCCCCCGATCCCCTCGAACAAATCGCAGTGCTCAAAGCGTGCCGGGTGCGGTTCATCGAGTTCCGCTCTATCGACAAGACCAACGTTCTGAAACTGAGCGACGCGCGCTTGCGCGAGTTCAAGTCGATGCTCGACGGCGAAGGCCTCGGTCTCTCGGCCATCGGGTCGCCGGTGGGCAAGATCGCCGTCGACGCGCCGTTCGAACCGCACCTCGATCTGCTGAAGCGGGCCATCGAAGTCGCCGCGCTGTTCGGCACGTCGAACATCCGCATCTTCAGCTACTATCCACCGGAGACGTGGGATGGAAGCTGGGCGCCGCACCGCGACGAGGTGCTGCGCCGGATGCGTGCGAAAGCCGACATCGCCGAGAAAGCCGGGGTCACCCTCTTCCACGAGAACGAGCACCGCATCTACGGCGACTCCCCGGAACGCGTCGCGGACATCTTCACGTCGGTGAAGTCCCCCGCATTGCGGGCCGCTTACGACGCTGCCAACTGGGTGTTCTGCGGGTACGATCCCGTGGAGGGGTGGAACCTAACCAAGGAGTTCACTTCCCACTTCCACATCAAGGATTGGAAGAAGCCGCAGGGCGAAGCGGCCCACGGGCACGGCGTGATCCCCGGCACCGGCGATGGGCAAGTCGCGGTGAGCATCCGCGAGGCTGTCCAGCGTGGCTACGAAGGTTTCGCCGTGATGGAACCGCACCTCCGCGGCGGCGGGCCGACCGGCGGCGTCACCGGGCCGGACTTGTTCCCCTATGCGGTGCAGGCGTTCCGCCATATCCTCGCCGATTGCGGAGCGACCGAAGGCTGATGCTCAACGTCCATCTCCGATTCAACGACGGCGCGACCAAACGGCCGATCCCCGTGCGCTTGCGGATCACGGGGCCGACCGGAGGCACCTTCGTTCCTCTCGGCCGCATGCCCATTTTCCCTTGCGGTCGGGGCGAGGAACTCGGCGGGCACGTCCGCCTCGGCGGCGAAAACTTCACCGTCATCGACGGCGCTTGCGAAGTGCCGCTCCCCGCCGGGGTGCCTTTGCGAATCCGCGCCAGCCACGGCCCGGAGTACGACCTCCTCGATCGAACCGTGACGTTGACGACGGGGCAAATGGCCCTGCGCTTCGAACTCGACCGCTGGCCCGGCGCGGAGTGGGATGGCTGGCTCCGCTGCGATTCGCGGGCCCATTTCCTTTCGCCGCACGCGGCGGCGCTCGACGGTGCAGCCGAGGGGCTCGACGTCGTGAACGTCTTGGCGCGGGCGTCCTCGGTGCTCGCGCGCGATGGCAACACTTACCCCGTCTTCAGCAATATCGCCGAGTTCAGCGGTCAGTCTCCGGCCTTGCAAGCCCACGGGTGCGAGGTCTTCGTCAACACCTTGAACAAGCACCCGATGCTCGGGGCACTCGGGTTACTCAACAGCCACCGCATCGTGTACCCGCTGGCCTTCGGCGGTTCGGACGGCCCCGACGACTGGAGCTTGTGCGATTGGGCCGATCAGTGCCACCGCAAGAATGGCTCGGTCACATGGGTCGATGCGTTCCGACCCGAGGCGGGGTTGATGGGGGGCGAAGCCCTCGCCGCGGCGATACTCGGGAAGATCGACGCCATCGAATTCGATCCGGCCCCGCGGACGCAATCGTTCTTGCCGTGGCTCTACCGGCTCTGGAACGCGGGCTTCCGCATCCCTCTCGTTGGCGGCAGCGGTAAGGAGAGCAACCGCACGGCGCTCGGGGCGATGCGGACATACGCCCTGCCGATGCCCGAAAAACCCGGATGGATCGAAGCGGTTCGCGCCGGTCGGACGTTCATCACGAACGGGCCACTATTGAGCTTGGCCTTCGATGCCGGATCCGTGACGGCCCGCGCGGATAGCCGCGTCGGGTTCGAGAAGTTGGAAGTCATCGCCGATGGCCGGGTGCTGGCGACTAGCCCCGCGGCGAGTGGCAGAGCTGAAATCACTTGCTCGATTCCTTCGGAGGTCGGCTGGATCGCCGCGCGGTGCATCGGTGGCGCCCCATCCGCTCTGTACCCCGGCGGGCCGGTCTTCGCCCACACTTCGCCGATGGCAATCGCGGGGAGCGCTATGCCCGAAGAACTCAAAGCCAGAATCGCGCTGGGCGAATGCTTGGCGACTGCGCGGGCGTGGGTCGAGACCGAAGCCAACTTCGGGTCGCCCAAGGCCGAAGCCCATTTGTTGGAAGCCTTCGACAAAGCCGCGACCGCATTGAACGAACCGCCGTCCTTCTCATAGCCTAATGGTGCTGCGCTCCCCGCAGTCTCTGTCCTCCTGCAGTCGGGTTCCGCGCCCATGCCCGATTCCCCCTTCGGCGGTCCCTCCTTCTCCGGCGTGCCAAGCGACATCACCGAGTTGAAGCGCGCCGAGGAGAACAGCCGACGGGCCTACCAAGAGCTGTCCGCTCACTTGGCGAATACCCCCTTGGCCGTCGTGGAGTGGGATTCCGAAACAATCATCCATCGTTGGAGCGGCCTCGCCGAGAGCATGTTCGGCTGGACGGCCGCCGAAGTGTTGGGCCGTTCCGTCTACGAGATCGAGTTCGTTCACCCGGACGATGCCGGGCTTGTCCGCGGCGTCATCGCCGAACTCCTCGGGCAAACGGTATCGGGCAAGGTCTGCCGGAACCGCAACCTCCACAAGTCGGGCCGCGTCGTCCATTGCCTCTGGCACAACTCGATCCACCACGACGCCGAGGGCCGCGTGGGAAGCGTCTTGTCGCTCGCCCAAGACCTCACCGAGCAGGTCGCCATCGAAGAAGAGCTGACCCTGAGCGAAGAGAGGTTGCGGACATCGCTCCTGTTCGCCGGAATGCTGAGCTGGGATTACGACGTCCGCAAACAATCGATGGTCTACTCGCGGGACGTGCGCGAGTTTTTCCGGACGCCCGATCTGCCGCCGGGGGCCGATCTGGAATTCGGGATGATGCACCCGGACGACCGCGATCGAATCCGGGAAGAAGTGCGCGTCGCCAAAGAAACGCGCTCCGACTACCGGCTCGAATACCGGGGGGCCACCCCCGACGCCGACGGCCGAACCCAGTGGTTCTCCTCGCGGGGATCGTTCATCGCGACGGCCGAAGGCGAGATCGTGCGGAGCATCGGCGTTTCGGCCGACATCACGGAGCGCAAGCGGAGCGAATTGCAGAGGGCGGCACTCGATCACGAACTCCACGAAGGGCGGCATTTCGAGAGCCTCGGCCTCTTGGCCGAGGGCATCGCCCACGATTTCAACAACCTGCTGACGATCATCCTCGGCAACGCCGGCGTCGTCAAAATGCTCGCCGGCGAAGACAACCCCTTCCAAAAGAACTTGGACGACATCGACGCCGCTTGCCTGCGGGCGGCGGACCTCTGCAATCAGATCACGGCCTACGCCGGGGTCGGCCGATTGCTCGCCGCCGATCTCGATGTCAACGACTTGCTCCGCGAATCGGAAGAAACCTTGCGGGCGCTGATCGGGCCGCGGGCCGCGCTCCGGTTGAACCTCGCGCCCGGGGCGTGCCGGGTCATCGGGGAAGCCCGGCAGTTGAAACAGGCCATCGGCAACATCGTGTTGAACGCCGCCGAAGCGATGGGCGACGTGCCGGGGACGATCGAGATCCGCACGGAGTCGGTCCGGCACCGCTCCGTTTCCGCGGGCTTCACACCGCCGGTCGCACCGGGGGACTACGTCGCCATCCGAGTCACCGACAGCGGGCCGGGGATGCCGGAGGCGATCCGGGCCAAGGCCTTCGAAGCCTTCTTCTCGTCCAAGTTCGCGGGCCGCGGTCTCGGCTTGGCGGCCGTCTCCGGGATCGTCCGCTCGCACCGGGGCGGGGCCCGCATCGAGAGCCGCGCCGGCGCGGGAACGACGGTCGAACTGCTATTCCCGGCGAAGCCTTCCGAACTGTCCGAATCGACGGCCCCGTCCATCCCGCGCCGCATCGGCGATGTCTTGGTGGTGGACGACGACGCCAACATCCGCGAACTGATCTGCTCCGTCCTCGAAGACGAGGGATACACCGTGGTCGCCGCGGCCAACGGGCGGGATGCGGAAGATCTGTTCGACGCGAACCCCACCGGATTCCGGCTCGTGGTGGTCGATCTGATGATGCCCGGCATCAGCGGCCACGAACTGATCCGCCGACTCCGGGCGAAAGTCGCGGCCTTCCCGGCGCTCGTGGTCAGCGGCTACGCGGATCGGGAAATGCCCAAGGAACTGATGGACTCGGGCCCCACGCTCGTGCTGCCCAAGCCGTTCCGCTTGGAGCAACTCACGGCCGCGGTGAAGCGGATCACTTCTTGAGCGCCGCCCGCGTGAACGCGCCGTCGGGGAATGCCGGGTTCAACATCACGTCCCGGTAGAAATACGAGCCGGCGAGTTCCCCGTCGGCCCGGTGCAACTCGGCGCCCAATTGCAACCACGTGCGAGTGTCGAAGTACAGGGTGATCGTGCGGAACGAGTCGGCGCGGTTGTCGTCGCCGATGCGCGGGTTCGCTTCCCCGGAGGCGAACGCGTCGAGTTCATCCACCGCGCAGAGTCGCCGGAGGACGTGGCACTCGCGATCCCCGGTCGCCGGCACGGTTCGGGTGCCGAGGAATTTCCACTCCAAGCTCCCCCGGCTCTCGGCGCCCGTCCAAACTTTCAGCGCCCGCTTGGTGCTGTGGAACATGCCGAATTCTTCGATCGTGTACCGGGCCGAGTTCCGGGCGGTCGAACCCCGCGGGTCGGCTTCCAAGACGATCCCCAATCGGCGCGACCGCGCCAGCATCTTGCCGCCGTGCTCGCCGGCGACATACAGCGTGCGATCGGCCAGTCCGCCGCCCCGCTCCCAGTGCATCTGCACCGCGAACGGCTGCTCGCGGTAGTTCACCCGAATCACTTCTTGCGGCTGCAACACATCGCGGATGCGCTCCCGCTTATGGAAGGTCGCCGAGTACCCCGAGACGACTTCCTTATCCCCCTCGGACGCAGTCAGCAGGTACCGCTTGGCCGCGAGGCCCAGCATCCGGAGCGGGTCGGCCCGGGCGGCCTCGGCGAATTCTCCGTTATCGGGCAACGGCTCCGCGTCGAACTTCAAATCGGGTTCCACCAAGATGGCGGTGGAGGCGAGCGGCACGGCGGGACTGGCGCAGAAGCAAATGCCGGCCACGGCCAGCGTCGTCAGGAAGCGATGCAGCATGGAGCGGAACCTGCGGCGGAGATGCGAAATCCTCGGTCTCATGGCATCGGCCGTCGGTGGGTTCGAGAAACATCCGCCCCATCGAAATGCGAGGAATTCGCCGAGGGGCACCACCGCAATTCGGCAAAGTCGCCCCAGTGTTTCACCCGCCGGCGCGGGCGAGCAAATCCCGCGTCGCGGCCGTCGGCCCCAGCGGTGAGCCGAAGATCGCGGTGCCGGCGACGAACACATCCGCCCCGGCGGCGCTCGCCGAGCGGATCGTGCGGGCGTCGATGCCGCCATCGACCTCGAGTTCGCAGCGCGGGTTCGAGCGCGCGATCATCTTGCGCAAGAGGCGGATGCGGTCGTCGCTTTCCGGGAAGTACGCCTGCCCGCCGAAACCGGGGAAGACCGTCATGCACAGGGCCAAGTCGATGTCCGGCAAGTACGGCTCGATCCGCTCGACGGGATAGTCCGGATTGAACGCGAGGCCCACCTTCTTGCCGAGTCCGCGGATCTGCTGGAGCAGCGGCACCGGATCGGGCTGAACTTCCAAATGGAAGATGATTGCATCGGCCCCGGCGTGGACGAACCCGTCGACGAAGCGCATCGGATCTTCGACCATCAGGTGAACTTCCAACGGCAGCTTCGTGATCGGCCGTAAGCCCTTCACGACCACCGAACCCATGCTGAGGTTGGGCACGAAGTGCCCGTCCATCACGTCGATGTGGATGCGATCCGCGCCGCCGGCCTCGGCGAGTTTCACCAGCTCGCCCAGGCGGCTGAAATCGGCGGCGAGGACGGACGGGGCGATCGCGGGCATGGCGGAGTTCCGGGGCGGTGCGTGCCCGCCATTCTATTTTTCGCCGGCGTTCAAGAACACGTCCATTTGCTGGCCGACGTAGAGCGACTGCCCTTTGGTGTCGATGGAGTAGATCACCTGCGCATCGTAAATTGGCCGTTCTTCCCGCCGCGGCGCGTCCTTCAATTTCTGCACGGTCGCTTCGGCACTCGCCTGCATCGACTTGCGCA
Organism: Fimbriiglobus sp.; assembly: GCA_031415915.1. Classification (GTDB taxonomy): domain Bacteria; phylum Planctomycetota; class Planctomycetia; order Gemmatales; family Gemmataceae; genus JALHQU01. The sequence continues at coordinate 9,153 of JANOSQ010000977.1, forward strand.
CTTCCAACTCGGCCCGTTGAAAGCGATCATCGAGTTCGAACACCCGCTGATCGGGTTCGACCAAATCGCCGACCTTCACGAAGACTTTGGACACGACCCCCGGCACATGCGAGCCGACGGAGATGTTCTCCGTCTCCGGTTCGACGATCCCCGCCCCGGCCAACTGCTCGAGGTACGGCGATTTGCCCGGCTCGATGGGCGGCGACACCGGCGCCGGCTTCTGCTGGGCTTTGGTCATTTGGAACACGGCGAACAGCAGCGTGCAGGCCGCGACTGCGGGCAAGATGTAGCGCGTGAACACGGCGATATTCTCCGAATGTTGGTTCGTACGAGCCGGACGCGTAAGCGACGGATGGCATGCGGTCCGTCGCTTACGCGTCCGGTTCGTTGCGATTGCTCTCACCGCCCGCCGTGTTCGTTTCCACGTTCTCGATGCCGCCGTCGTTCATCGAGACGATGCGGTCGCCGAAGTCGTAGACCCGGCTGTCGTGCGTCACCACGATCACGGCCCGATCCGGTTGCACCGCGACTCCGCGGATCAAGCCCATCACCGTGCGTCCCGAAGCCGCGTCGAGCGCCGCCGTCGGTTCGTCGCAAACCAGCAGTTTCGGCTCGTGGATCAACGCCCGCGCGATGGCCACCCGCTGCTGTTGACCGCCGGAGAGTTGGTTGCCGTAGGACTTCATCTTGTTGGCCAGCCCGACTTTCTCGAGCACGCTCGCCGCTTTCTCGATGGCCTTCTTGCGATTCCAACCCGCGATCAGCAGCGGCACGCAGGCGTTCTCCACGGCGTTGAGCGACGGGATCAGGTTGTACTGCTGGAACACGAAGCCGATGTTGGCCCCGCGGAAGTTCACTTTCCGAGTGCCGCCCATCGCCGTGAGGTTCTGGCCGAGCACTTCGACTTCGCCCTCGGTCGGGTCGAGCAATCCGGCGACGATGGAAATCAGCGTCGTCTTACCGCAGCCCGATTGACCGACGAGCAGTACGAGTTCGCCGTAGGGGAGGTCGAGCGTGACATCGCGCAGGGCGATGGTCTTGGCGTCGCCGGTGCCGAATTGTTTCGTGACGTTATTGAGACGAACGCTGTTCGATCCGGAGACCTCACCCCAGCCCCCTCCCCGAAACGGCCGCTTCGGGGAGGGGGCTAGAGCAGACCTCATGTTTTCGTAGCGTCTCCGCCTTTTTTCGGCCCCCTCTCCCGGCTTTGCGGGAGAGGGGTTGGGGGTGAGGGCGTATTGAAACAAAAGACCCTCACCGGCCCCTCTCCCGGCTTTGCGGGAGAGGGGTGA
>JANOSQ010000978.1:0-2434 GCA_031415915.1 Fimbriiglobus sp.
CGGATTTTCGGCCCACCTTTGCAAACGGGAGTTCGGTCGGGTAAGTTACACCTGCGGAACCCAACCGCCAGGAGCCGAGCGATGAGTACCGATCTCGACGACGAACGCGACGAAGACATGGAATTGGACGGCGCCGAGGTCGAAGCCGAGGAGCCGGGGGAGGAAACCTTCTGGCAAGCGCACTCGTCGCGCTTCGAGATGCCGATCTCGTTCACCAGTTCCGCGCTCATCATGGCGGGGCTGTTCGCGCTGTTGCTGGGCATCTACTTCGTGGCCAACCGCGGGGAGGAGCGGGGCTCCGTGCCCATCGCGCTGAGCGATGGCGGCTTCGACGACGAAGGCCTCGGTTCCGAGGGCGGCGGCGGCGAGAAGGATCCCAACGCCATCGGCTTCACCCCGCCGACCGAGAAGGATGTCCAACAGCTCCCGCACCCGGAATTGATCCCCGAAGTGCAGAACGACATCAACGAGAAGTTGAAGCTCGAAGATCCCAACGCGGCCACGCCGCTGACGATGAACAAAGCGACCGAGTATTTGACCTTCGACAAAACCGCCCGCGACAAACTCCTCGGCTTGGGTTCCCAGCGCGGCACCCCCGGCGGCCCCGGCAGCGGGGACGACAACAAAGGCACCGGCCCCGGCGGCACCGGTTCCAGCAGCACCCGCGCCCGCTCGATGCGCTGGGTCATGCGCTTCAGCACCCGCAGCGGCAAAGATTACCTCGACCAACTCGCGGCGCTGAAAGCGATCGTCGTGGTGCCGATCCCGCCCGACGGCAAAACCGCCTACGTGTTCCGCGACCTCATCAACCCGCGGCCGGGGACCTACGTCGAAGAAAAGGAATGGACGAAGCTCGCGGGGCAGATCCAGTTCTGCGACTACAAGAAAACCTCGGTCACGGAAGTGTCCGCGGCCCTCAATTTGAACTTCACGCCGACGTCGTTCTGGGCCTTCTTCCCCAAGGATTTGGAAGGCGAGCTCTCGCGGTTGGAAGTGGCCTACGGGAACAAGCAACCCGAGCAGATCGAGGAAACGGTCTTCGAGGTCACCGTCCGCGGCGGTTCCTCATCGGTGATTGTGGCATCGCAGAAGTTGAAGCGGTGAACGCAAGGTGTTTTCCGAGTCGCGAGCGTCGGCTGCGATCGACTTCAAGAACGCAGCTCGCGCGTGCGGCTCGCAACTGCGGCTACTACCGCTGATAGAAGGGCAACGTTCCCTTTTCCAATTGCAGCACGGCGAGTGCGAACGTGGTGGCGAGCATCGGCCCGGCGTAGCCGCCGTTCCAGCTGCCGTCGGACTGCTGCGTGCTCTTGTAGTGCCCGTAGGCGACTTCGCGGTACTGGCTCCAGAGCATGTGATCGGCCTTCTTTTCATCGGGGAAGAGTTTGGTGTAGCGGTCGTCGCCCAGGACGAAGACCGCTTGGGTGAAGTAGTAGCTCTGGTATTCGTCGTGCCCGGCCCCTTGCCCGCCGCGACCGCCGGTGCCGTAGATCACCGACTTGCAGTACTTGATCCACATCTTGGCGTACTTGTCGTCGTACTGGCCGGAGCTGAACGCGCAGGCCACCGCCGCGGCGGTGATGGCTTGGCACTCGGAACCGGCCTGGGCGATCTGCCCAGGCCCGAGGTTGTAGATCAATCCGCCGCGGGGCGTCGTGCATTTCCGCAGGTATTCGGTCGAATTGTCGATGATCGATTTGGGGACGACGATGCCGGCGTTGCGGGCCGCACGCAAACCCTGCAACTGGGTGATTGTGGTCGAGCCTTCGTCGAATCCGCCGCCGTCGGCCGCGGAGACGTAACCCCAGCCGCCCTGTTTGGTTTGCGCTTTGCCGCTGAACTCCACGGCTTTCTTGATGATCGCTTCGAGTTGCTTGCGGCGCTTGTCGTCTTCTTCTTCACCGTACACGCAGGACAAGAAGAGCAGACCGAAGCCGTGACCGTAGATGTACCGGGACGATTCGGTCGGGTTTTGCGGGTTGCCGAGGAGGCCGTTGTTCTGCGAACGGCTGAGGAACCACGTCACGGCTTTGACGAGGTTGTCGCTGTACTTACCTTCGCGCAGGGTGCTGCCTTCCATGAGCATCGCCATCCCCGCGAGGGCGGTCATGACGGTGGGGTAACTGCCCCCGCCGCCGTCCCAATGGCCATCCGGATTCTGGCTCCGCTTGAGGTATTCGAGGCCCTTGTCCACCATCTCATCGGTGTTGACCTTCCCTTTGGATGGCTGGGCTTGGGCCGCTTGCGGGCACGCGATCATCAAGACCGAGGCGAGCGAGCCGAATGCGATCAGCGGACGGAACCGGGCCCTAGCCAACTCCGGGACGGAATGATGGACGCCAAGGGGACGACCAACGAGGGGAAAGCTGACACAATCTTCGTAGGGCGGGTGGAGTCTTCGGAACCCGCCGCGGTTCGGAAGTGGCGCGGCGGG
>JANOSQ010000979.1:0-12828 GCA_031415915.1 Fimbriiglobus sp.
CGACTACCGTAACGGCATCCGACTCTCGAAGAAGGAGATGGAGCCGTACGAGGCGAGGCTGGCTCGGTCCCGGACGCTTCGCAAGTACGACATCACGATCAAGCCGTGCGGCAGGTGAATCAAGTGCTGCCGCTCGCCTAACAGGGTGCTGCCGTTCTTCCCGAGCGACAAAATCCCGCTCCATTCTTCGATCGCTACTCCGACTTCAAACCGACCAGAAAGCTCGATTTCGGGAATACGGCCACTTCGCCGCGAGAGTATACTCTCAGCTGCCCGCATTCCTTCCCGGCACCCCCCAATGCGAACCGTCGCCACGCTGTTGCTGATCCTCGTCGCAGCCGAAATGTGCACGGCCGACGAACGGCGAGATCACTGGGCATGGAAGAAACCCGGACGACCGAAGGTGCCCGTCAACGGGCTGACATCCGCGAACCCGATCGATGCTTTCATCCGCGCCAAGCTCGCCGACGCGAAACTCGCCTCGGCGCCACCCGCTGCGCGCGAACACCTCATCCGCCGCGTTACCTTCGACCTCCACGGCCTCCCGCCCACCCCGGAAGAAACCCTCGCGTTCGCGAACGACAAAGCACCGGACGCGTGGGCGAAGGTCGTGGACCGGCTGCTCCGGAGTCCCCGGTACGGCGAGCGCTGGGGCCGGCACTGGCTCGACCTCGCCCGCTACGCCGACACCAACGGCTACGAATTCGACGAACCGCGCCCGGACGCTTGGCGGTACCGCGATTACGTGATCGAGAGCTTCAACGACGACAAACCGTACGACCGTTTCGTCATCGAGCAACTCGCGGGGGACGAGGCGTTCCCCGACGACCCGGAGGCGCTCGTCGCGACCGGGTTCAACCTGCTCGGCCCGGACATGACCGACTCCGCCGACCAAGCTCAGCGGCGGTACAACACGCTGACCGACATGACCGACACGGCGGCACTCGCCTTCCTCGGTCTCACAGTCACGTGCGCCCGCTGCCACGATCACAAGTTCGAGCCGATCTCCCAGAAGGATTACTTCCGGCTCCAAGCGTTCTTCGCGTCTGCGACCTTCCGCAAGGACGTGCCCGTCGCAACCCCGGCGGAGGCGAAAGCCCTTGCGGCGGCGGTCCGAGTGTACGAGGAGTTCACGAAGGACACGCGTGCGCAGATCGCGGCGGTAGAAGGGCCGCACCGCGAAAGATTGTACGAGGCGAAACTCGCGAATCTCACGGCCGATGCACGGGCCGCGCACCGAACGGCCCCGGATCAACGCAACGGCGGGCAGTTGGAACTCGTGGCCGAGACGGAGTCGAAGATCCGCGTAGCCGACGCGGAGATCGAGATGTCACTGACCCCCGACGAGATCGCAAAGCTGAAAGCGTTGAAGGCGAAGTTGAGGACCTTCGACATCAAGACGCCGCCCGCGCCGCCCGTCGCGATGGGCCTCGGCGACAAGCCCGGCACGCAGCCGAAAACATTCTTGTTCGCACGTGGCGAACTCGGCAAGAAGGGCGATGAGGTTGTCGCGGGCTTCCCCGCGATCCTGCTCCCGAACGGCAAGGAAGCGCCGGCCGCGGTGAAGGCGCTTCCGAACAGCACCGGGCGCCGACTCGCGTTGGCGAACTGGATCGTCGGCGCCGATAACCCGCTCACGGCCCGCGTGATCGTGAACCGACTGTGGCAGCATCACTTCGGCAAGGGCATCGTCGCCACCGCGAGCGACTTCGGCATGCGCGGCCGACCGCCGACGCACCCCGAATTGCTCGACTGGCTCGCGACCGAACTGGTCTCCGGCGAATGGAAGTTGAAACGCCTCCACCGCCTGATGCTCTTCTCGGAGACTTACCAGCAATCCACGCAGGTGAGCGAGGACGCCGCGAGAATCGATCCGGACAACAAGTTGCTCGCGCGGATGAACCGGTTGCGGCTCGAAGGCGAGGCGGTCCGCGACGCGCTGCTCGCGGTCGGCGGCCGGCTCAACCCGAAGATGGGAGGTCCCGGCCTCGTGCTGCCGGAGGCGTCCCGCGCCGCGGGCGGCTCGCGCCCGGTCGCGGTCACACCCGACACAAAAGAGTACGCGCGCCGCAGCGTCTACCTGTTCTCGCGCCGTAACCTGAAACTCGCGTTCCTCGAAGCGTTCGACCTGCCGGACAGCAACCTGAGTTGCCCGAAGCGCGAGCGCAGCACCACCGCGACGCAGGCGCTGGCACTGCTGAACGCGGACGAAACGATGACCGCCGCGAAGTCGCTCGCCGACCGCCTCACGCGCGAAGCGAAAACCGGGGACGAGCGCGTCGCGCTGGCGTACCGCCTCACCCTCGGCCGCGCACCGAGCGCGAAGGAGATGGATCGCGCTAAAGCGTTCTTGAAGGACTCTCCGCTGAGCGAGTTGTGCCGAGCGTTGTTCAACGTGAACGAATTCATCTACCTCGATTGATGAGATGCCGACGCTATGCCCCCGCACATCGCTTCCCCTGACCGCCGTGCCTTCTTCCGCAACGCCTGGTGCGAGTTCCGCGCCCTCGCGCTCGCGGCCATGCTCGGCGAAGACGGCTTGCTGGCGGACGAGAAGCCCCTCGATCCGCTCGCGCCCAAGAAGGCGCACTTCGAGCCGAGCGCGAAGCGCGTGATCTTCCTGTTCATGTCCGGCGGGCCGTCGCACGTGGACACGTTCGACCCCAAGCCCGAACTCACGCGACTCCACGGCGAAAAGCTCCCGGACTCGTTCGGCCCGGTGAAGACGCGCCGCGGCGTCGACAAGAACAAACTGCTCGCGTCGAAACGCACCTTCGAGAAGCACGGCAAGAGCGGCATCGAGGTCTCGGACTGGTTCCCGCACATCGGCGCGAGCATCGACGACATCTGCCTGCTCCGCGGGTGCTACGGCGACAGCGTCACGCACCCGGAATCCGTGTACCTGATGAACACCGGCTCCATCCTCATGGGCCGTCCGAGCCTGGGCGCGTGGGTCGGCTACGGACTCGGAAGCGAGAACCGCAACATGCCCGCGTTCGTCGTGCTGCCCGACCCCGGCGGCTGGCCCAAAGGCGGCGCACCGGCGTGGGGCAACGGTTACATCCCCGCGACGTACCAAGGCACCGTCATGAAGGGCGGAGCCATCGAACACCTCGCCACCCCGGCGGGCGTGGGGGCGGAGCAACAGCGCAAGACGCTCGACTTCGTCGGCGCGAGCAATCGCGACTTCGGTGCAACGCGTTCCGAGGATTCCGAGTTGAGCTCGCGGATCGCGGCTTACGAACTCGCGTACCGGATGCAGGCGCACGCCCCAGAAGTCGTCGACCTCGCGAAAGAGACCGCGGAAACCAAGTCGCTCTACGGCATCGACCGCAAAGAGACGGCCGAGTTCGGCACGCGCTGTTTGCTCGCGCGCCGGATGGCGGAGCGGGGGGTCCGTTTCATCCAACTCTACTGCGGCGACACGAACGGCTGGGATGCCCACTCCGACCTCGAAGGCAATCACGGCAAGCTGTGCCTCCAGAGCGACAAACCCATCGCGGGGCTGCTGACCGACCTCAAGCGCTCCGGGCTGTTGAAAGACACCCTGGTGGTGTGGGGCGGCGAGTTCGGCCGCACGCCGATGACCGAGGGCGCGAACGGCCGCGACCACAACCCGCACGGCTTCAGCATGTGGCTCGCCGGCGGCGGCATCAAGGGCGGGCAGACCGTCGGAAGCACCGACGCCATCGGGCTCCGGGCGGCCGAAGGCAAGTCGCACGTCCACGACGTCCACGCGACGATTCTCCACCTGCTCGGATTAAACCACCGGAAGCTCACGTTCCGCCACAACGGACGCAACGAACGCCTCACCGACAATGCCGGCGAGGTGATCGAGACGGCGCTGGCCTGACGCGGGCTGTCGACACGTGAAGCCGACTCGAATCATCGGGTGAACCATGAACAGCACCGTGCCGCGATTCCTGGCGATGGCATTCCTGGCAATCCCCTTCCCTTCGCTCGCGGCGGATTGGCCGCACTGGCGTGGGCCGGCCCGCAGTGGGATTTCCGACGAGGCCTCCGGTTGGACCGGCGAAGCTTGGCTGGCCGAGAAGCCGGTGTGGACCTCGAACGTCGGCGCGGGCGCGAGCAGTCCGCTGGTGGTCGGCGACCGGGTCTTCACCCTCGGCTACGAGAGCGGCACAGACGTGCTCCGCTGCTCGGGCGCGAAGGACGGCAAGCCGCTGTGGGCGGTGAGCTACAAGTGCCCGAAGTACGGCCGGTTCCACATCGGCGACGAGGGCTTCTACTCGGGGCCTTCTTCCACCCCGGAGTACGATCCCGCGTCCGGTTACCTGTACACCCTGAGCGTCGACGGAGACTTGAACTGCTGGGATTCCAAGGCCGAAGGGAAGAAAGTGTGGGGCCGGAATCTCTACGGGGACTACAAGGCCGAACGCCGGCCGAAGCTCGCGCGCGGCGAGCAGCGGGACTACGGCTACACGTCCGCCTCTCTCGTCCACGGCGACTGGTTATTGGTCGAGGTCGGCTCCGCCAAGCGCGGCAGCGTCATCGCGTTCGACAAAGCGACCGGCAAGGAGGCTTGGGCCTCCGAACTGAAAGACGAAGCAGGACACACCGGCGGCCTATCGCCGATGCGCGTGGAGGGGGTGGCTTGCGTTGCGGTTCTGACGCTGCGGAGTTTAGCCGTGATCCGCCTCGATGCCGGCAAAGAGGGGAAGACCGTCGGCACGTTCCCCTGGATGACGGATTTCGCCAATACCATTGCCGGGCCGGCCGTCGATGGCGACAGCGTGATCATCGCCGCCGCGTACAACCACAACGCCATGTGCAAGGTGACCGCGACGCTGGACGGGTTGAAGGAGGCCTGGCGCAAGAAGTCGCCGTCGAAGGTCTGCACGCCCGTAATCCACGACGGGAGCGTCTACGTCGCGTGGCAGCGGGTGAAGTGCATCGATTTCAAGACAGGCGACTTGAAATGGGAGGGGGGAGCCATCGGTGACCCGGGCTCGTGCATCGTCACCGGCGACGGTCGGCTCTTGGTCTACGGCTCCAACGGGAAACTGATCTTGGTCGAGGGCGCGAAGCGATCCCCGAAGGCGTACAAGGAATTGGCCGCGAAAGAGAAGCTGTTCGAATCCTCGGCTTGGCCGCACGTCGCAATCGCGGGCGGAAAAATCTACTGCCGCGACCGGGATGGCAACCTCACGGCATTCACGCTGGGGAAATAACTCCCAAGATGGACGGTTCCTGATCGATCCACCATCCGCTCGGCCGCACGAAAAATCTGCACTTTCAAAAACTATCTTTTGAATGTTATCCCGTACATTTTCGCCGTTCCACACCAACCCTTTGGGCTAGCCCATGATTGGATCGAAGCTGAGCTGCCACTTGCCCGGGGACACGGGCGCTCCCCCGTTCGGGGGCGGGAGCTGTGGCAGTCTCGACTGCGCTTGTCGGGCTAGGCCGAGAGGGCATCGAGGCGTTGGCCGCGGTGCCCTCTCGGATCTGGAAACCGGGGCCAGTGGCACCGCCGGAAATCCCGGGCGGGTACGGGTAACGTGTCACTACCGAGGCCGTCATTCAGCGACGGGTTCCGGCTCGAAAATCTTGAGGTCCCCTTTCGGCCGCAACCCCTTCGCCTTCGCTTTGGCGATCCGGTCGTAGGCGTCCAACGCGACCAGCAGGCGCTTTTGGGCGGACGTCAGCCGGCGATCCCGCACGGAGGCCAAAGCCGGGGAATCGGTGTTCATCGCGGCCACCGCCGTGGCGAGCAAGTGGCCCAGGTGGGAGACGATCACGTTGCTCGCCAGCACTTTGTCGATCACATCCGCGCCGGGGAGGATCAATTCGGACTTCATCGCCGCCATCTCTTCCCGGATCGCGATGTCCGAGAGCATGTTGCCGAACGAGAGCGACCGGATCAAGATGTTTTCGATTTTGACGGCGAGGGCGTCGTACTCCCGGAACATCGATTTCAAGTCGGGATATTTGTCGAAGTAGGTCGCGAGGATGGAGAAGCTGGGCCGCAAAGCCGCCCCGGCGATTCTGACCTTGGAGCGGTTGCTCGACGACGATTACGAAGTCGTCCGCGAAGCGGCGGCGAAAGCCTCGCCGCGATCGGAACCAAAGCCAAGGCGGCGCTGCGGGGGCCGCCCGCCACCGGGACGAAGCCGTGCGCGAGATCGCCCGCGAAGCCTTGGATGAAATGGCGTGAAGCCGTTGGCCTCAACCCGGCTGCGACTGGGCGACGATCGGCTGCCCGGAAACGGGGTCCAAACTCGGTTGCCCCATGCCCTGGGACACCGGCGCCCCGCCGTTCGGCGGCGGTACCGGCGGCAAGCCCGGAGGAACGGGAGGGGCCATGCCGGGAGGGCCCGGGGGCATCGGGGCGTTGGCGGTGGTGCCGATTTGGGGCTGGAGCCCGGTCGACTTCATGCCCCGGCCGGCGAATTTCCGCGCCTCCGAAAACCCCGGGCGGATTGGGGGAGAGCGCGTCCCAACCGGGGCGGACGACCCCGAAGGCCCCCACGCGCCCCTGGCCACCGACGTTCCTCCCGATGATTCCAGGGGTTCCCGCGATCCCGGCCCCTCCGTTCATTTGGGCGTCCTGGCCCCTATTCCTCCCGGCCTTTGCCCCTGTTGGGCTCCGGCGCCGAAAGTGGAGTTCATAACCGGGGAAGATGACCCCTTTCCCGGGGACGATGGGGACGTCGTGGATGCTCCCCGCGATGCGGAGCCGCCGGTTTGGACTTCGGCGAGCGCAAAAAGCGCATTGAAGAGCACGTTTTGGGTGTTAAGGCGCGCCGCCGCGTTTTCGTTTCGGGGTGCGATTCCGGCCCCCGGAAGGCCTTCGATTCGGCGGAGAGGTAACGATCACCGCCGATGGCGCCGTCCCGCGCCTTGGGCTTCGCCCGAGCCCCTTCACCCCAGTATCTCTCTCACCACGCGGCCGTGCACGTCCGTCAGGCGGAAGTCGCGGCCGCTGTAGCGGTAAGTCAACTTCTCGTGGTCGAGCCCGAGCAAGTGCAAGACGGTCGCGTGCAGATCGTGGACGCTCACCCGGCCGTCGACCGCTTTGAAGCCGAACTCGTCGGTCGCCCCGTGGCTCATGCCGCCCTTCACCCCGCCGCCGGCCATCCACATCGTGAAGCCGTAGTGGTTGTGATCGCGGCCGTCGCCGTTCTCCGATACGGGCGTGCGGCCGAACTCACCGCCCCACACGACCAAGGTGTCGTCCAGCAACCCGCGCTGGCGGAGATCCTTCAACAGCGCTGCGATCGGTCGGTCGATCTCTTTGCACTTCTTCTTCAGTTCGGTGTTGATGTTGGCGTGGTGATCCCAGCCGCCGAGCGAGACCTGCACGAACCGGACGCCGCGCTCGACCAAACGACGGGCGAGGAGGCAGCCGCGGGCGAACTCCCCGGTGCCGTAAGATTCTTGCACGTCTTTCGACTCGCGGCGGGTATCGAACGCTTCCCCGGCGGCGGTCTGCATCCGGAACGCCGTCTCCATCGCTTTGACGCGGGCTTCCAACTGCGGGTCGTTACCGTTCAGCGCCGCATGTGAGCGGTTGAACGATTGGAGCGTTTCGAGCTGCCGCTTTTGGTCGTCGGCGACGATATTCGGATTCCGCAAGTGGCGGATCATCTTCTCCGGATCGCTCTCGGCAGCGGCGACGCGGGTCGCTTGAAACTGTCCCGGCAGGTAGCCGCTGCGTTCGAATCCGGCTTGGCCGAACCCGCCGCCGAGGGAGATGAAGCCGGGTAGGTCTGCGTTCACGGAACCGAGGCCGTAGGAGACCCACGACCCGATGCCCGGGTGGGTGGCATCGATCCGTCCACTGGCCATGAAGTTGGCGGCCGGGGAGTGGTTCGGGTTGGTCGCATAGACCGCCTTGAGCACGCACAATTCGTCGGCGCACTCGCGGAGGTTTGGCAGCAGGTCGCTCACGGGCAAGCCGGACTTCCCGCCCGGCTGGAACTTGAACGGCGACGGCAGCATCCCGCCGGTGACCCGCTCGGTCCGCAGATCGGCCGCCTCGGGCCGCTTGCCGGCGTGCTTCTCGAGGGCGGGCTTCGGATCGAAGGTATCGAGGTGCGACGGACCCCCGGCCATGAATAGGAAGATGACCCGCTTAGCCCGCGGTTTGAAGTGCGGCTTGCCCGGGAGCGCGGGCGCATCCGCGGCTTGGAGGTAGCTCGTCAGCCCGAGCAGGCCGACGCTGCCGCCGAGTTCGCGGAGGAACGAGCGTCGGGTTGGCGCGAACGGGTCGGCGGGGTCGAAAGGTATGGTCTCGGCGGTCATGGGTAGGCTCGGCGGGTGTCTGTCATTCATTACAAGTAGTTCGGGTCGAAGTGATGTTTCTCGCAAACCTTCCCATCTTTGAAAGCCACGAGAATGCGCTCCCAGGTCTCGCTGTTCTTCCATTGGAGGATGTAATCCCCTTCCACGACGGGCTTGTGCTGGGTCGGGTAGTCGCGGGCCGTCGGTGGGGTCGCCCCCGACTTCCTCGCTCTCTCGAGGGAATCCACCGCGTCTTGCGGGTTCATTGCGACAACATTACTCGGGAGGTCTTCTTGTTTTACCTCTGTCCTCGGTCCCAGGATGGCTTCCACTTCCTCGACCGACATGCCGACTCGGATCTTCTGGTAGTTGGCGGAGTCGCGCGACTCTTTCAAGGAACAGACATAGACCAACCCGAGCAGAACGAGGCTTAGGCCGGCGGTGAGTAGAATTGCTTTTCGCACCGAATGTGCTCCTCTCAGTTCAGGAACAGGAACTCATTGCTCGCCAAGATCGCGTGCGCGAGCAATTCCCACGCGGGCTTGTCGCCTTCTTTCACGGGTCGGATCAACTTCAACGCCGTCTTCAATTCATCGGCCGTCGGGTCGCGCAACAGCACACGCCGGAATAGCGACTTGGACCCATCCTCGGATTGGCCGACGGTCGTCGCTTTGGCCAACGCCGTCGCCGCTTGGCGGACGAACGGGCTGTTGAGGAAGTAAAGCTGCTGGAGCGGGGTCGTCGTCGCCTCGCGTTTCTCCCCGTGACCTTTCGGATCGGGCAAATCGAACAGGCGGTGGATGTCGGCCGGACGCTCCCGGCTCACCTTGCCGTAGACCGTTCGCCGGACGCTCTTAAGCGTATCCAAATTGTCCGATGGCCCTCCGCCGACGAGGTCGAGCTGACCGCTCACTTGGAGCATCGCGTCCCGCCACGCTTCGAGATCCAACCGCTTCCGGGGTGCCCGCCACAGCCACCGGTTCTCGGGGTCCGCGGCGGCGTACTTTTCGTCGTGCCGGCTCGATTGCCGGTAGGTCGCGGACATCACCATCTCGCGGACGAGCCACTTCATGGACCAGCGGTTGGCGACGAAACGCGCCGCGAGATCGTCGAGCAGTTCGGGGTGGGAGGGTCGGTCGCCGAGTTCCCCGAAGTTGCTCGGGGTGCCGACGAGGTGGCGACCGAACACCCAGCCCCACGCCCGGTTCACGAACACCCGGGCCGTCAGACCCGCCGAGTCCCTCACGATGGCGTCGGCCAATTCCCGCCGGCCGCTCCCCTCCGTGAATGAGCCCGTCTTTGCGCCCGAGAGTACGGTGGGGAACCGCCGTGCGACAATTTCCCCCGGCCGTGCGGGGTTGCCCCGGACGAAGACGGGAAGGTCGCGGTATTTCCCGGGTCGATAGTCGATGACCGTCCACGCGTGGTCGTCGCCGTTGACCCACGTCCCCGCGTCGCGGACTACGTTGGCGATCGGCCCGTCCGGCGTCCGCTCCCGCTTCCGCAGATCCGCCACGCGGGCTTCGAACGCTTTGATCTGCCGGTCGAACTCGGCCGTGTCCTTCTTCTCTTTCACCGCCGTGCCGCGCATCTCTTTCGCATAGCCGAGCCGCAGCGTCGCGTCAAGCAAGTCGAGCCGGACGGTGGTCGCGTCGTCCAGGTCGGTGCCGGCTTTCATCGGCCTCTCCGCGAGTTGGGTGTTCGCCATGACCCCGGCGAGGGCGTAGTAGTCCTCCGTCGAGATGGGGTCGAATTTGTGATCGTGGCAGCGAGCGCAGGCGACGGTCAGCCCGAGGAACCCGCGCGTGACCGCGTCCACGCGTTCGTCCCACTCGTCGGCGACGAACGCAGCGATCACGTCCTTCGACAACTTCGGCTCTTTGTGGTAGACCGGCGAGAGGCCTAGAAAACCGAGCGCCGCGTAGTCGGTTGGCTCGGTGCCGGAGATCAGGTCGGCGGCGAGTTGGAGGCGGACGAACCGGTCGAACGGGACGTCGGCGTTGAACGCCCCGATAACCCAGTCGCGGTAGCGGTAGGGGAAGCGCGGCGGCTTGCACGTCGTCTCGTTCGTGGAATTGTCCTCGGCGTACCGGGCCACGTCGAGCCAGTGCCGGGCCCACTTCTCGCCGAACCGCGGCGAGGCGAGCAGCCCCTCGACGAGCCGGCCGTAAGCATCGGGTCGCGCGTCGGCGACGAACGCTTCGACCTGTTCGAGCGTCGGCGGCAACCCGATGATGTCGAAATACACGCGGCGGATCAGCGTGCGGCGATCGGCCGCGGGCGCCGGGGCGAACTTCTGCTCGTCGAGCTTCTTCAGGACGAAGAAGTCGGCCTGGGTGACCGGCCACTCGGGATTCGACACTTTCGGGGTGGGACGCTCGGCGACGGATTGAAACGCCCAGAACTTTCGTCCGATTTCGCCCACCACCGCTTTGACGGTCGCGGCGGGGAGCGGTGCTCCCATCTTCACCCAGCGCCGCAGCTCGGCCACGGCCGCATCCGGCAGCTTCCCGTCCGGAGGCATCGCCGGAACGTTTTCGGCGTGCGAAACCGTCAGGAGAAGCAGGCTCGACTCGTCGTTCGCTTTGACGACCGCGCCTGATTCGCCGCCTTGGCGGAGGCCGTCGCGGGTGTCGAGCCGGAACCCGCCCTTGGTCGCTTTGGCCGTCGCCGAATGGCAGGAGTAGCAATGTTCCACGAAGATGGGGCGAATCTTCTTCTCAAAGTAATCGGCACCGTCATCGGCCGCGACCGCTGCGGGGAGCAACGCGAGGAGTATGAAAGTGAGCGCAGCACGAATCGTGAGATTCTCTGCCCCAAGAGGGAGTATTGCGATGGGCATTCCCGTGACCGGTAGGTGCGGAAGTTTACACAGCAGGCACAACAATGAGCGTCAGTGCGTCAGTCGCTAATGATCTAGTCTAGCGTGGCCGGGTCTCGAAGGATCTTACAAAAAGGGGCGAAAAGGGCTGGGTGTAGGAATGCAAGCGAGCGTTCTGAAGTAGCGTCCGGCAGTTGGACGTGATTCGAACACTTCGCCACGAGTCCAATTGGAGCTCCTGCGATCGGAAGACCGAAGAGCACCTGTATCACTGGGCAATTTGCGGCCACGGCACATGCTTTCCGCGGCCGACACGCTGACTTGGCTGGTACAGGGCGCCTACCGTCTCCCACGATCCTCAGGAGCCGAACGCCACCGGAGCGCCCTCCAATCGCACCGGGGTTATAGGAAGGGAGCGCGGAACTCTTCGGGAACGAGGCAGAGCAACGGGTCGGGCGTGCCAACACCCTGCACTTCAGCACGAACCGGCTCGGCCTCGGAGGCAACGAAGCGAATGCCGCGGTCGTCACGGACGGGCCCGTCCCCGGAAAGCGCTTCGAGGTAGATTCGGCTTTGCCGGGCGGCCTCCAGCGCGTCGGTGGCGCACTCGTCCAATTCGATGATGTGGTCCACCGGCTGCGTCCGCATTCTCAGGATTCGCGGGACGGCGACTTTCCCCCGGCCGACGGCCATCATCGGCCGTCCGTGGATCGCCGGCCCGTCCTTCCAGTGGATCGAGCGGCCCCGCGCCCCCAACTCCGCGAGTTCGTCCGCCGGGTCGACCCCGGCCGACTGCGCCCAGTACACGTCCAGCTGCCAGAAGATGTCCGTATGCAAGGCTTCGTGGAGCAGGCGAATCGGCCGATCCCCTTCGAGGGGCTCGAATTCCCACCAGTGGTTGTGCATGCCGAACGCGAGCCCGTGTTCCGGTGGCGGCCGCGGCGGCGTGAGGCGGGGAAGAGCCGGCGAGGGAAAGGGAATCGGTGAAGTGGCTGGCGAGACACGGGAACGAGGGGATTTCTCCAGGGGCCACCGGGCGACCGCGAAGCTGGGTCGAGCAAGACGCGCAAGGGGAAGAATCGGGCCGGCCGGCTGGCGGCGTGGAGCCTGGTGCTGAGCAAGGGCTACCTCGGGGCCTACCTGCGGCGGCAGCGGTCCCGACTGGGGGCGCCGAAGGCGATCACCGCGGCGGCGCACAAGCTGGCGCAGGTCGTCTACCACCTTGTGCGCTACGGCGCGGCCTACGTGAAGAAAACGGAGGAGGCCTTCGCGGAGCAGGTGCGCGAGCGGTTGGGGCGGCAGTTGAGACGCCGGGCGCGGGAGCTGGGCTTCGAGCTGAAGCCCGTGGAAGGGTCGGCGGTGCCGGCGTGAGGCCAGGTGAAAGAAGGGAGGTGATGCGGGACGGTAGGGTGAAAGCGAAAGTCGGCCGGAGGGCCGCCGGGAGACCGCGCGCCGAGGGTCATTCCAAGGGAATGGAACTCCGTTCGTCAGGCCCTCCCTCAATTGAAGTTCCTTGGGCTTGGGCGGCGTCCAGTGCCCGTGCCGCCGGGTCGCACGTTCACCGGGCTATTCGAGAGTTCCTTACCGATCCTCCATTCGTGGCAAAGGCGGCGTCCGCAACGCTACTCCACCGTTTTCAGGTCAGCGCCTTTCATCTCTAGATGGAGGGCATAGACGCGGCAATCGTGGGTATCGATGCCCCGGATGATCTTCCGCTTCGCATCGAACAACAGACCGCACGAATGGCCGGGGCCGCCGGG
>JANOSQ010000980.1:0-1602 GCA_031415915.1 Fimbriiglobus sp.
CTTCCGCAAGAAGTCGCGGGCCTTTTCGACGAATTGATTCACCGACTGGGCGCGATCCTTGTTGCCCGGTGAGACGATCTCGATCACCGCGACGACGTGTCCCTTTTTGTGTTTGACCACGATGCGATTGGCCCGCCGGGCATAGGCCCCGGCGTCGGATCCCGCCGGGGAGACCCCCCGAACCTGCGGGGGTCGCCCGGCCACCCCGAGACCCCCCGAAGAAGGGGAGCCGGTGCCGAGAATTGAGTGGGAATGGAGGGTGACGACATCCGGCTCCCAACCCATGACGCGCTGATCGGCCATCGCGAAGTGCCCGGCCGGCAATCGTCCCGCATTCAAACAGTCGATAAGCCGGGTGATCCAACTCTCGTGGAAGTTGTGATAAGTGCCGGCATCTTCCCGGGTCCAGTCGTGGATCGGCATGCTCGTTCTCCATTTCCGATGCCGTCATCTTACCGCACCGCCCATCACCCCGCACGCTTCGTGTGCCAGTCCGTGACGCCTTCGTACATCCGGCCGATTTGGAACATCCGCGTCTCGTCGAAAGCGGGCGACAGCAATTGCAGCCCCACGGGCAGGCCGCCGGCGGTGAAGCCGCAGGGGATGCTCATGCCGGCGATCCCCGCCAGATTGCAACTGATCGTGTAGATGTCGCTGAGGTACATCGCCAGCGGGTTGTCGGTCTTCTCGCCGAACTTGAACGCCGGCGTCGGCGAGGTCGGCCCCATGATCACGTCGCAGACCTTGAACGCCTCGTCGAATTCGTTCTTGATCTTGCGGCGGACCTTCAACGCTTTCAAATAATACTCGTGGTCGTACCCGCTGCTCAGGGCGTAGGTGCCGAGCATAATGCGGCGCTGGACTTCTTTGCCGAAGGCTTCGCCGCGGCTCTTGCTGTAGGTCGCAATCAGGTCGGCTTTTTGTTTCGTGCGGTGGCCGTAGTGCATGCCGTCGAAGCGGGCGAGGTTGCTGCTGCACTCGGCCGTCGCCACGATGTAGTAGACCGCCACCGCGTACTTGCTGCCGGTCGGCAGCGACAGCGGCACCAGCGTCGCACCGAGCTTCTCGTACTCCTTCAGCGAAGCCTTCACCAGCGCCTCAACTTCGGGGTCGAGACCTTCGTCGAAGAACTCCTTCGGGATGCCGATCTTCAGACCCTTCACCGGCGTGTTGATGAGCTGCGTGTACGCCGGCACCGCGTCATCGACACTGGTCGCGTCGTGCGGGTCGTGCCCGGCGATCACTTCCATCAGCAGCGCCGCATCGGTGACATCGTGCGCGAAGGGGCCGACCTGATCGAGCGAACTCGCGAAGGCGATCAATCCGTACCGGCTAACGCGGCCGTAGGTCGGTTTGACGCCGACGATACCGCACAGGGCCGCGGGCTGGCGGATCGACCCGCCCGTATCGGTGCCCAAAGACACCGGCGCTTCGCAGGCCGCGACGCAGGCCGCGCTGCCGCCGCTGCTGCCGCCGGGGATGCGGCCGATGTCCCACGGGTTCGTCGTCTTCTGGTAGGCGCTGTTCTCGGTGGACGACCCCATTGCGAACTCGTCCATGTTCGTCTTGCCGAGGATCACCGCGTCGGCCGCCTTCAAGCAG
>JANOSQ010000981.1:0-5295 GCA_031415915.1 Fimbriiglobus sp.
GCCGAGGGGGAGTTTCTTACCGCCGCCGTGGGGCACCGCGCCGCTGGCCTTCAGAAGCAGCAGGCTGTTGTCGATGTCGGCGGGGAAGAGCCGGCGGCCGCGGGCTTCTTTGACGATGGCGTTGTGGTCGAAGCCGGCGTCGAAGCCCAGCAGCGATAGGGCGAATCCGTTCTGCCCGCGGGCCTTCCCGTGGCACGCCCCTGCGTTGCAGCCGGCCCGCGTCAGGATCGGTTGGATGTCGCGTTCAAACGTAACCGGCCTCTCGACGCCGGAAAGCGCAGACGAACAAGCGAGGAGTACAATCGCGGCCGACAAACGCATGACCGATCCGGGGAGTAACGGATGGAGTCGGGGTGGGGAGGATATCGTAAGCCGCGCGGTGGCCCGACGCAAGCGCGAATCCGGTTGGGAGTGCGTCCGTTCCGCGCAGCGGGAAGTTTCGTCGTTGTTTCGCCCATTCACGCGGATTGAAATCGGTCGCCGAAGCGGGCTTTGAGGCGGGCGTAGCCGGGGTCGTCCTCCGGCAGATCGATGAGCAAGCACTGGAGTTCGTCGAGGAACGGTGTTTCGACGAGCGCGCGGATGAAGGCGTCATCGACTTCGTTCCCGCGGAGATCGAGATTCCAGAGCGAGCGGACGAATCGGGATTGAGTGAGTTCGCGGACGTGGGAGCCGTGGAGATTGCAATTGGCGAGGCCCAGGGTCCGGAGGTGAGGGGCGTCCGCGGAACCGAGCGCGGCGATGGCTTCGTGATTCAGTCTGCTGCCTTCGAGTTCGAGTTTGCGGAGATTGACGAAGCCGGGCCAGCGCACCAAAGATCCTACCGCCCCGCGTTCGAGTCCGGATTGACCCAGCGTGAGACTGTCCAACATCGGATGGCTCCGGGCTTTCTCCAAAACTCGACCCACGAAGTCGCCCGAAAAATGGCCGAAAATGTGGAGGTGACGAAGCTCAGGGAACTGGCCAGAAGACAAAATTTGGCCGACCGTGCTCCGGGCAAGCATACCTCCCAACACAAGCCGAGCTAGTTTGGGTATGCGATTGCCATCGAGCCATCGGAGCTGAATGTTATCGTCGTGATCCGTGAGCCCTTGCAGATCCAATTCTCGAAGGCAATTGTCGGTGAATTCAAGAACGCGACTCATCGTCGCAAACAAGCTACCGGTGTCGAACGACCACAAACTCAATTGCCGCAACTTGGGAAATCTCTCGACGTTCAGAAACGCGGAACTTGAATACGACGGGCAGTCCAGTTGTAAGCTTTCGAGTTCGGGCAAATGATCTGCGTTCGATAGCGCTTCGATCAGTGTGGAATTTGCGTTCGCATTCTTGCACGAGAAGCGGCGGAGGCGATGGAGTTTGCGCCATCCGAGGATGCTCCGTAGAGAAGTGGTCGAGTGGTACATTTCTGAGGACAGCGACTCAATTTGGGAGAACAATTCCGATTCCACATCACTGACACCATCGCCTTGTTGGTAACTTCCCGTGTAGGGGTCTAAAATCAAATCTCGGATGGGGAAATGCTTCCGGATATCCGACAAGTGATTCTCCCAAGTCGAGAGCGAAGTCATTCTCAAGCACTGCTTGATGCCGTGCACACGGTTCGAGAAATGATACATCGCTCCCGGGAACTCAGGCAGCGGCATCAGCGGTTTGTCTTTCGTGATCAATTCCAAAATTGCCGAGCGGTTCAATAGCTGGACCGCCCGCGCCGCATCATCACTTTCCGCGGTCATCTGTTCCGCACTCGGCCAGCGAGGGTGTTCAACATTGAGCTGAAAAGGCTCGACTAAACGCTGGTTTTCATTTTCGTTACCCTCCCACTCGCACTGGATCCGGATCAACTCCGCGTGCGCCCGATCCACGGCATCGCCCCGCTCGTCGAGCCAATCGGCGAAGACCAACTTCGGCAGGTCGTCGCGCGGGTTGGCGCAGATCGCGGCGTAAAGGCTTTCGCGTTCCATGGGGCTGTTGTATACCTTCCCCCATGCCCTACACCCCGATCCTCGCCACGCTCGGTTACGTCTTTTCCGAGGATCGCCGGCGCGTGTTGCTCGTGCACCGCACGGCCCGCGACGAGGCCGATCCGCACTTCGGCAAGTTCAACGGACTCGGCGGAAAGTTGGAACGGGACGAAGACATCGTCGCCGGGATGAAACGCGAAATTCTCGAAGAGGCGGGGATTGTCTGCGATGAAATGCAACTCGCGGGGACGGTCTCGTGGCCCGGCTTCGGGAAGGATGGCGAAGATTGGTTCGGATTCCTATTCCGCATCACCCGATTCACCGGCACCTCGGTCGCAGCGAACGACGAAGGCACCCTGAGTTGGGTCGAGGTGGATCGCGTGCTCGAACTCCCCCTGTGGGAAGGGGATCGCTGCTTTCTCCCCCTCATTCTCGACCCCGCTTCGCCAGTTTTCCACGGGGTGATGCCCTACGCCGACGGCCGCCCCACCGGCTGGCGATTCTCGCCGCTGCCGGGCTGAATTTTTACACCGGGCGGAAGTTCCGTGTGCTACGGTTCGGTGCGGCCGGAACTTCACCCCGAGTCGCACTTCTCGAAGCAGGTGACCGGGTGGCATCGTCGAATGCGCGGGGCCGGATCGTCAGCCCCTTCGCACCCGAGATTGGGGCCGAGCCGTTTCCGGGTTACCGGCTACTCCGCTTGCGCGGTCGCGGAGCTTTCGCCACGGTTTGGGAATCGACGACCCCGTCCGAACGCCGCGTCGCCCTCAAGTTCATGTCGAGCCAGACCGGGCAAACCGGTTCGACCACGGCCCGCGAAATCCGTTCGCTCCAGTGCATTCAAGCGCTCATCCACCCGCACTTGCTCCGCATCCACGAAGTCTGGTCGCTCCCCGGCACCATCGTCATCGCCATGGATTTGGCCGACGCGTCGCTGCTCGATCTGATGATGCTCTACCACGACGATTTCGAGAAGCACGTCGATCCGGACAAGCTCTACATGTACCTCGGCCAAGCGGCGAAGGCGCTCGACTTCTTGAACGCCCGCCGGCATATGGTCGACGGCCGGTTGGTCGGTTACCAGCACGGCGACATCAAACCGAATAACATCTTGCTCGTCGGCGATAACGCCTTCCTCGCCGACTACGGCTTGGCCACCGTCACGTCCGGCGCCAATACGCCCTGCCCGCGCCACGGCACGATGGAATACGCCGCCCCGGAAGTCTTCTCCGGGTACCTCACGGAAGCGAGCGATCAGTTCAGTTTGGCCGTGACGTACCACCTCTTGCGGACGGGGGCGTTCCCCTACCCGCCGCCGCCGGCTCCGGGAGCGTTGAAGAAAACCTTCTTCCGCCCGCCGCCCGACCTCTCGAACTTGCCCGAGCACGAGCGGGCCATCGTCGGCCGGGCGCTGGCGCCGATCCCGCAGAACCGCTTTCCGAACTGCTCCGATTTCCTCGCCGCGCTCGTGGCGAGCCACAAGCGGAATCCGGTGCGGGCGCCGATCACCCGCGCGCTCCCGCCGTTGCCCCCGGACACGCCGACCCCGGTGACCGAAATCAAAATCGGGCCGAGCAAGTCCGGAGTCTACCAGTCGTTGAAGCGCAATTAGGACGACGCATGCTCCGCCCGTTCTTCGCCATCGCCATGCTGGCCCCGGCGCGTCAATTGACTTTCCGCCGAGTGGCGGTCGGGCACGCGCTGTTCCTCGCACTCTTCGCGTGGCTCACGGCCGCGGAGGGCACCCCCCACGGCCTTACCACCTTCGGCTATGTGTTGCTGGCGCTCGCGATGGTCGAAGGAGCGACCCTTGTCGGCTGGCGCCTCACGCAATTGCCGAAGAGCCAAGCCCTCGAGTTCTTGCTCGTCTCGCCGTTGCAACCGAAGCGCGTCTTCGCCGCGGAAGCCCTCGTCGGGTTTTCTCGTTTCGCCCTCGTCTGGCTGGGCGGCTTGCCGGTCTATCTCGCGTTGATTCTTTCGGGCGCGATCCAACCCGTCGATCTCTGGCCGCTGGCGGCACTCCCTTTCGTGTGGGGGCTGGCCATCGCATTGTTGCTGAGCGCGTGGGTGTACGAAACGGTGGCCGTCCGGCGCATCGGCGAACTGTGCGGACTCTTTTGCGTGCTCCTCTACTTAACCTTGGGCGTCCTCGTCGGCGAACGGTTGGTGGAGTGGCTCGAAGATTTCCCCGGGCCGGTCGGTAAGTTCCTCTACGATTCCATCCTCTTCTTGCACGAGATGAACCCCTTCGGTGTGATGCGCTACTGGTTCAGCCTCGGCGGTATCGAATGGATCGCCGAGGAGCGGCTGAACGGACTGCTCGCCGCGGGATCGCTCCTGACGCTGCTGGCCGGGGTCCGCGGGGCGAGCCGGTTGAAAGGGCACTTCCACGACCGGCACTACAAGCCGATCGACAGCGGGCGCCCGTCGCAACTCGAGGCCATCGGGGATCGGCCGCTGTCGTGGTGGGCCGTGCGGCGCGTCATGGAATACAGCGGTCGAATCAACCTCTGGCTCGCGGGCGGGTTCTCGGCGATGTACTCCGCGTACCTCGTCGCCGGGGACGATTGGCCCGCGTGGATGGGCCGGATCGTCTTCCAACTCTTCGACAACTGGGGCGGGCCACCGACGGTCGCCACGGCCATGGCGATCATGGCGGCGGTGCCGGCGGTCTTCCAGTACGGCCTTTGGGACGCCACCGTGCAGGATCGCTGCAAGCGGCTCGAACTGCTGCTGCTCTCCGACTTGAACGGCCGCGACTACTGGCACGCCTCCCGCGCCGCCGCGTGGCGGCGCGGGCGCGGTTACCTGATGATCGCCGGGATGCTCTGGCTCGCCATGGGCATCAGCGGCTACTCGACGTGGCCCGGCGTGTTGGCCTCCGCCATCGGTGGATTGAGTCTGTGGGCGTTTTGTTTCGCCGTCGGCTTCCGCAGCTTCGCGACCGGGAACCAGACCAGCGGCTTGGCGTCGATCATCACGCTCGGCTTCCCGCTGCTGCTCTACGGATTGCTCCGCGTCGGCTATGGGAGCTGGGCCGGGCTGGTGCCCACGGGTTTGTGCCACCTCCCGGCCAAGGACGCCTGGAGCTGGACGTGGCCCCTCGGTTTGGCCGGGACGCTGGCGCTGACCTACTGGCTCACGCGCACCGGATTGCGGAACTGCGACCGGGACCTGCGAGCGTGGTACGACGCGAATCAGGGGATGAAAGCCGCGGGGTGATGAGTTCTTTCGGAGCCGGATGCGTGAGCGACGTTTTGAATCCTAACGTCGCTCACGCCGCGGGGTTCCGCCCGGCGTTCGGGGTTGTAGCATCCGGGGCGGACTGTCG
>JANOSQ010000982.1:0-6030 GCA_031415915.1 Fimbriiglobus sp.
CCGCCGCCATCGCCACCTTGGCCTTGAACTGCGAACTCAACACCCGACGCTTCCTCGCCATGACCGACCTCCTGTCCCGGCCCTCGCGTCGACACCAATTTCCACCTTATGCCGTGGTCCAGTTTTCGGGGTCCAGTTCAGAGTTGGCCGTTGTTGGTCACATCCAAATCGATCTGCGCGATGTTGTTGTAGATGAGGATCGTCGCTTGATTCGGGCTGTAGACCGTGTAGCCGCTGCCGGCGATCAGGGCCATCTTCACCGTTTCGGTCGCTTCGACCGGGTCGTTGATGCCGTCTTCGACCGCGCGGACGGACACGGTGGCGGTCCACGCCAAGTCGGCGAAAGTCACCGAGATTCCATTGCCCAATACGGTGTAGTCCTCATCGCGCACGGCCGCGCCGGAGCCGGTGTAGATCGTGTTGAAATTCACCGTCAGCGGACCGGCATTATTGTTGCGGTGCACCACGAACCAAGCGTCGCTATCGCTGATTTCGGACGTGTCTGCGCCGGCGGTGATCCAAACGAACGTCGGGTAACCGTAGGACTGGGACGACCCGCCGCCCGACATCGGGGTCGTGGTCACCATCCAGAAGCGATCGTTGTAATCGAAGTCGCTGCCGAATGTCGAATAGGCCATGTCTTCGAGTTGGATGGCGCCGTCGAGGTAGCGGAACGGCCCGGCCGCGGCGAATGCGCTCGGCCCCATTTGGTAGTTCAGCGTTTCGGAGCCGAATTGAACAGTGATGGTGCCGGCGAACGCCAGTGCGACGGCTTCACCCGCGCTGGCCGCTTCGACGAGGACGGAACCCGATTCACCCATCAGCCATTGGGAAGCGTAGCTCAACGGGCCCGAGATGGTGGCCGCAGTGTCGCCGGGCGTTCCCGTCCAAGGGGAATTCATGCCAACGGCCCAGAGCGCGGGCACGTCACGAGCCTCCAACTGTTCCAGCTTCAGTTTGCCAAACGGAGACGGGGCAATCCGGGGGCGATTGGCGAGCTTCGGCAAGCGGAGGAATCGCTTCAACATGCCACGCACTCGGAGAGAGAGATGGAGGAATTGGAATCGAAGTGCAGAACGGGGTCAAGGGAATTCGCCGGGATTGTCGGATTCGCGCCGGGCATGAATCATTCTTCCGCTGCGTCCAATGCGTCCGCTGCGTCCGCAGAGGGGTGGGGGGTAAACTCGGCGGACGCATTGTTCGCGTCGGAGACGAACATTGAGATGTTTCGTCCAGCCTCATCGCATTCGTTTTATTCGTCCACGCCGGGGTGTGGCAGCGCTGGACGAACGAATCCGAGGTTCGCCCCCCGACGCGGGTTCTGGGGTTAACCTCGCGGAATCAAAACGAAGAAGGGTTGCCTCAGGTTCCCCCGATCTTCACGCGGTCTACACAATCGATCCCTAGGCTAACCCCACACTCACCGGGGGAGCCGCCGACGTGTCTCGAATGTTCTCGGAGATCATCCGCTCGCGCCTCCAGTCGGCGCCCAACACCAGCGGGGCGAAGGTCGATGCGTCCACCCAGCGGACGAAGATCGCCGTGCGCGGCGTCAACTTCTGGTACGGTGCGAAACAAGCCCTCTTCGACATCACTTTCGCGATGCCCGAGCGCTCCGTCGTCGCTTTCATCGGCCCCAGCGGCTGCGGGAAATCGACGCTGCTGCGGCTCATCAACCGCATGAACGACCTCGTCGACGGCGCCCGCCAAACCGGCGACATCACGCTCGACGGCAACAACATCCGCGACTCGAACGTCAGCACCGTCGATCTCCGCCAGCGCGTCGGCATGGTCTTCCAGAAGTCGAACCCGTTCCCGAAGTCGATCTACGAGAACGTCGCCTTCGGCCCGCGCGTCGCCGGCGGGGCCAAATCGGCCCGCCTCGATTACCTCGTGGAGCGCAGCCTCAAGCAGGCGGCCCTCTGGGACGAAGTGAAGGATCGCCTGCAATCGTCGGCTCTCTCGCTCTCCGGTGGCCAGCAGCAGCGGCTCTGCATCGCCCGCGCCTTGGCCACCGACCCCGAAGTCCTGCTGATGGACGAACCGGCCAGTGCGCTCGATCCGAAATCCACCTCGAAGATCGAAGACTTGATCTTCGAACTCAAGACGCAGTACACGATCGTGATCGTGACGCACAACATGCAGCAAGCCGCCCGGGTCTCGGATACCACCGGCTTCTTTTTCGAAGGGAAGCTGATCGAATCCGGTTCCACCGAGCAGATGTTCACGCGACCGACCCAAAAGCAGACCGAAGACTACATCACGGGGCGGTTCGGTTAGTATGGAATGCGGAGTTCGGAGTGCGGAATGGAAGAATCGATTCCCCCGACTCCGATTCCGCGACCGGCTGACGTTCGATGGTTTTCATTCCGAACTCCGAATTCCGCACTCCGAATTCCGCACTGGAGCAGCCGTGGCCCAGCCCCGCATCTTGATCATCGAAGACGAGCGCGGCCTCGTGCAATCCTTGAGCTGGTACTTCTCCCGCGAGGGCTACGAAACGCTCGTCGCCCACGACGGCCAAGAGGGGCTTCGCAAAGCCCAGCAATTGCTGCCGGACGTGCTGCTGCTCGACGTGATGCTGCCGGGGATCGACGGCCTGAGCATTTGCAAGGAATTGCGCGCGGGCGAGCGCACCCGGGACATCCCGATCATCATGATCACGGCGAAGTCCGAAGAGGCCGATCAGATCGAAGGCTTCGCCATGGGCGCCGACGATTACGTGACCAAACCGTTCAACAACAAGATCCTGCTGCAGCGCGTCAAAGCCCTGCTCCGCCGCGTGGAAGACCAAGGCGACCCCGGCGATGTCGTCGAGCACATGGGCGTGAAGATCGACCGCGTCCGCCACCGCGTGACGCTCGGCCCCAAAAAGCTCGACCTCACGCCGACGGAGTTCCGCCTGCTGGAGTGCATGGTGCGCCAACCCGGCCGGGCGTTCAGCCGGCACCAACTCATGGATTCGGCGATCGGTGAAGGGCAGATCGTGCTCGAGCGCACCATCGACGTCCACATCAAAACGCTGCGGAAGAAGCTCGGCACGGCGTCCGGCCGGGACGAAGAAGGCGAGTTGATCGAAACGGTCCGCGGGGTCGGCTACCGCTTCCGCGAGACCAAGCTGGAACTGGCGTGAAGGCTACTTCGCCGGCGGCGGGTGCCTCTCGCGGAGACGGGCGAATGCCGGCCCTCGCAAGAGCGGCCCGAGGTCGGGATCGCGGTAGGCGCGGTTCGCCAACTCCGGTTGCTTCGTCGCGGCGTCGAGCAGGAACAGCTCCGCTTCCTCGCTGTTGTTGCCGCCGGCCAAGGCGAGCGCTTGCAGCAGCGGCGACGGCGATTCCTCGGCTCTGAGGAAATCTTGGGCCGCCCGGGCGTTCTCGGTTTTCACCCAACTCCGGATCAGCCGGTCGCGGGCATCGAATTGGTAAAGGATGTTGCCGGAAGCGTTGTCGAAGGAATTCAAATACGCTTTCATTTCGATAGCGCAACTCTTGTAATCTCGTTGGAGCCAGAGCAACTCGCCCCGCCAAAAGCGCAACGGGAACGTTTCCCATTTGCCAATCGCCTCGACTTTCAGCAGGTTGCCCAGTTCGACGGCGTTGCTTTTGAGGAAGCATTCCCGAGCGAGTTCGCCGAAAGTCTGCTCGTCGGGAAAGCGCTCGAACGCGGCGACCGTTTGCCCGAGGCTCAACTTCGCCATCAGCCACTCGCTGCGCGCGGCGGTGAAACCGCTCCGACGGTCCTTGTCCCCATCGCCCGTCAGCTTCACGCGATCGAGGACCGCACGGGCATTCTCCTCGGCAGCGGCGGGGGCCGCGCTGCGGTTTTGACCTTTCGCCCGGTAAACGAGCACCCAAGGATCGTCGCCGCGGGTTTTCCCGTGGAGTTCCAAGAGGGCGACGGACTTCCGCCGCATCACTTCGCGCTCCGCGATTTGCTCCGCCGTGAGGTGATCGGACTTGTACAGCCGGGACTCCCACGATTGCATCGCGCGCTCGAAAGCCGCCCCGCGATCCGCCTCGGGAACGGCGTCGTAGGCTTCGCGCTGGCGGTTACTCCCGGCGCTGCCGTCGAGAAACGCGGTCAGCAGTTCCCCGCGTGGTTCCCCCGTCAGATTCCCGATCGACGTGCTGAATCCTCGCGTCGCTTCGTCGAACCGGGACTGCTCCAGTAGCGCGGCGACGAGGTACCGGGCCGCGGTGAAGTCCTCGGGGAAGCGGCGCCGGTGCGCTCGGGCGAGCCATTCGAGGAGTTTGGTCTCGCCGGTCAATTGACGGTCATCGACGAGCCGGTGGAATAAGCCCTGAAAATACTTCAATTGGGATAGCTTATCCACGAAAGCCTGTCGCTCGGTGTCGGGCGTGAGCTTCAACAACCCCTCGATGGCGACGACTTGGTGCGGGTCGAGTTCGAGTGACCGGCCGAAAGTCGCTCGGGCGTCGTCGGGCCGCTCCTGAGCCACCTCGTCGACTCCCACCCACGCCATCGCCTCGGCGTCCGGCCCGGTCCAGGATTGGTAGCGCAGCGACAGGTTGGCGATCTCGCCGATTTCCCCGCGCCGTCCGATAGCTTGCATCTGGAGCTTCAAGGCCGGGAGGCAAGCGTATTTCCGCCGGAGCAGCGCGTCGAGCCGCTCGACGGCGAATCCCTCGTCGCCGAACAGAATCGCGTACCGCGCTTCGGCCAGTTCGTAGAGATCGCGGCCCCAATCGGTCGCTTGGGCGCGGGCGGCGATGTCGAGGTGTTTGCGGGCATCGTCTCCCTTGCGGGCGTCCATGGCGCGGTGGGCCTCCGGCAGGCTCCGCAGGTTCAACAACAGGGCGTCGAGCCCCGCATTGGTGCTGTGCGAGACCAAATTGAAGGCGACTTCGTGATCCGATTCCAACCCGGTGCTCAAGTCGGTCCAGCGCGTGATGGACATCGACAGATCGGCCGGGTTGAGCGCCAAGTTCCAGGCGATTTCCGTCCGCGTGCCATCGGGTTTGGGGAACGAGGTGTAGGCGACGAAGGCGCCGGGGGCGAGCACATTGACGCGGTGGAGAGTCAGCCCTTTCCAATCCCACATGCGCCAAGCGATCCGCGCCGTGCGCAGGGTGTGCGTGAGGGCTACCGCTTCGCCCAGCGGGCCTTTTTGACCTTCGGCCTCCGGGTAGACCAAGCCCGGCGGGGCGCTTTGGCGACCGAGGATCAACAGGGTCGCGGTGTCGATCCACGGTTCCGGGGCGGCATTCTTCCCTTGCAGGGCATCCGCGAACGCGGCGAAGAACTGGCGGGCTTGCTCCGCGACGGCCGGGTCCGCCTCGCGAGAACCGTCGGCGTTATCCCCCGGCTCGAAGAACCGCTTGGGGTAGAGCACCGTGCGGGTGCCCGGCGAATTCCCACCGTAGGGTTGCCGCGCCACCGCGGGTGTCCGGGCGTTGTACCACGACACCCCGACACCGCCGGTGACGAGGCTGAGGATCAACAGCGCGACGAGCAGGACGCCGACGATCTGCCAGGGCGAGCGTTTCGCTTTCATCGGCGCACCTTGTAGAAGATCTTCGAAATGAACCCCTCGGCCGCGAAGGCCAACAATACCAGCGCGAGCAGGATCGGGAAGAGCGGGATCGGCTGATCGAACTTCGTCGCGACGATGTCGTGGAGCTTCAATTCCTTATCGTTGGCGACGATCGCGTTCGCTCCGAAGAGCGCGTCGATGCTCGCTTCGGGCACTTTTTCCAGCGTGCTTTCGTCCTTCGCCACCGCGAGGCCGATGCGCTGCTCGTAGGGGTTGTCCTTGGCCTTCAAGCGGAATTCGCCGGCGTTGAGGCTCAGCGGGGGGCCGATGGTGAACTGCCCGGCGCGGAGTTGAACGGCCCTCGGCGCATGCTTCTCCCCGTCCTTCGGCGGCTCCACTTCCTTCGGGTTGGCGTCGTTCCCCGAGACCCCCGGCCCGGAGAACTGCCACTGCACCGGCTTGCCGTCAAGTTGCGTCGGCGCCTTCAACTGCACGGGGGGGCCCGTGCTCAAGTTGTACTCGGCGTCGTCCGGGCT
>JANOSQ010000983.1:0-5196 GCA_031415915.1 Fimbriiglobus sp.
CCGAATCCGCACAATCGTTACTATCGTTTTCCCGCTCGCGGCGCGCAGGCGCTCGTAGCATTGGTTCGCCCCGTACAACCGCTACAGATTCGCGGAGCGAACCTTGAATCGCACCCTGCTCAAGATCGAACGGCTCGAAGACCGTACCGTGCCGAGCGCCGTCGCGGCCTTCGCCACCGATCATCTGCTCGTCACTTTCGAAAACACCGCCCCGTCCGCGAAGAGCGTCGCCAAGCTGGCGCAGTCGCCGCTGGCGGAATCGGTCACCTCCCTCGGCCTCGGCATTTACCGTGTCGATCTGGCCAACGGGATAAACCTCGACCACGCCATCACCGTGTTCGCGGGGCAACCCGGCATTCAATCCGTCGCTCGGGATTCCATCGTCTCGGTGGCGCAGACGCCGAACGACCCGCGCCTGAGCGAACTCTGGAACCTCCAAAAGATCAACGCGGCCCAAGGGTGGAATGCGACCACCGGCACCGGGCAGACAATCGTCGCCGTCATCGATACGGGCGTCGACTACACGCACCCCGACCTCGCCGCGAACATCTGGACGAACGCCCGCGAAGTCGCCGGCAACGGCCGGGACGACGACGGCAACGGCTACGTCGACGACGTGCGCGGCTACGACTTCAGCAGTAACGACGCCAACCCGATGGACGAAAACGGCCACGGGACCCACGTCGCCGGGATCGTCGGGGCGACGGGGAACAACGGCGTCGGCGTCACCGGGGTCGCGCAACACACCCGCATCATGGCGCTGCGATTCATGGCCGCGGACGGCAGCGGCTACACGAGCGACGCCGTGCGGGCCATCGACTACGCCATCCGCAACGGGGCGAAGATTCTGAACAACAGTTGGGGCGGCTCCGCGGCCGACCCGACGCTCGCCGCGGCCATCGAGCGCGCCCGCGCCGCCGGGGTGATCGTCGTGATCGCCGCCGGGAACGAGCAGGCCAACAACGACACGACCGCGAGCTATCCGGCGACCTACGCCCGGCAATCGAACAACACGGTCGTCGTGGCATCGACATCGAGCGGCGATCAACTGTCGTGGTTCTCGAACTACGGGCAGACGGTGATGATCGCCGCGCCGGGCGAGAGCATCCTCAGCACGGCCCGCGGCGGCGGATACATCACCAAGAGCGGTACGTCGATGGCCGCGCCGGTCATCAGCGGAGCGCTCGCGCTGCTCTGGGATCTCCACCCGACGTGGAGCTACACGCAGATCATGGACAAGTTGAAAACTTCGGTGGACACCTCGAGCGCGTTGACCGGCAAAGTCAGCACCGCCGGCCGGATCAACTTGGCGAAACTTCTCGATGCGTCGGCGCCGGTGCCCCCGACAGTCCCACCGCCGACGACCACGACGCCCGTCCTCCGTTGGGGCGGCAATGGCCCGATGGTGACCTCCTCGGTCTTCGGCGGATCGAACGCGACCTCGTTCAACACGGTGCGGGTGACCTTTGACAAAAAGATCAACGCGCCGACGTTCACCGCCGCCGATTTGGTACTGACCGGACCGAACGGCCGGATCACGGTCTCCAGCATCACCGCGGTGGCGAACAGCAACGGCTCCGCCTTCGACGTGAGTTTCGCCACCCAGACCGCCGCGGGCAATTACTCCGCGACCATCGGGCCGGACATTTGGGACACGCAAGCGAAGCGGATGGATCAGAACGGCAACGGCATCGCGCTGGAGGCGGCCGACAAGTTCACCGGCACCGGGCAGCTCGGCGGCGCGACTTCCCCACCACCCGCCAGCGCGAGCCGGCGCAACTACTCGGCGACCGCGTCGAATGTGGCCATCGCCGATCAGCGCACGACGCGGGTCAGCTTCAATGTGACTGACACCTTCAACGTGTCGAGCCTCACGGTGAACCTCGATGTCTCCCACGCCCGCATGGCCGATTTGCAAATCCGCCTGCGGGCACCCGACGGCCGGACGATCACGCTGTTCAACCGGCGGAGTTTGAATCTGTCGGGCATCACCTTCGACGACACCTCGGCCACGGCGCTTTCGGTCGGCTCGTTGATCCGAGGGGCGTCGGTTCGTCCGGAGGAGTTGCTGTCCGGGTTCGGCGGCCGGGCGGCGAAGGGGACGTGGACGCTCGAAATCTTCGACCTCTTCGCGGGGAACACCGGCACCGTCCGCGGCGCGAGTTTGTCGTTCGGCACATCGACGGTCGCGGCCACGGGGACGTTGGCGCAGTTCGCTTCGGTGGATGTGAGCCACTCGGCGCGGGCCGATGCGATTGCGAAGAAGTGATTCACCCGTCCCGTTCGTAGGCGGCTAGAGCGGATTTCGAGTTTGCGTAGCGTCTCCGTATTTCCGCCCCCCTCTCCCGGCTTTGCGGGAGAGGGGCCGGGGCCGGGGGTGAGGGTCGGTTGGAGACTAGCCCAACAATCCCACCAGCGCGTCTTTGCCCATGCGGTGGCAGTAGTCGCCGAAGCCCTCGCCCGATTGCCGGTCGTCCTTGTACTTGCCCATCAGCACTTTCAACCGCGGCACGAGTTGATCCTTCGGCACCAGATCTTGCAGCTCGAAGCTCAGGCGATCCGCTTCAATGCGACCGCCGACGTAGAGCGTGTACTTCTCGCCGGAGCGGCCGACGACGCCGATGTCCGAGTTGTACGGTCGGGCGCAGCCATTGGGGCACCCGGTCATACGCAGGCTGATCGGCTGCTCGGCTAAGCCGAGCGCCGCGAGTTCGGTTTCGAGTTGGTCGACGACGCCGGGTAAGAACCGTTCGCTTTCGCTGATGGCCAGCGGGCAGGTCGGGATGGCGGGGCAGGCCATGCTCCACTTCTGC
Source organism: Fimbriiglobus sp. (assembly GCA_031415915.1). Taxonomy (GTDB): domain Bacteria; phylum Planctomycetota; class Planctomycetia; order Gemmatales; family Gemmataceae; genus JALHQU01. The sequence continues at coordinate 2,814 of JANOSQ010000983.1, forward strand.
ACCATGCTCAGGTTCTCGGCCCGCGGCACTCCGTACTCGTTCAACAGCGAGTCGACCGTCGGCCGGTCCTTGGTGGCGATGTCGCATAGGAGCACATCTTGCTGGGCCGTGACGCGCAAGTTGCAGCGCACCTTCTGCACGATGGCCCGCAGCGCGGAACGCAATCGATAAGCACCTTCGTCCTTCACCCGGCCGTTCTCGACGCTGACGCCGAGGAACCACTGGTCGCCGCCTTGAGCGTGCCAGCCGAGGTGGAGATCGACGCCGGTGATCGGGGCGTGCTTCGGTTCCACGAGGGTCTTCTGGAAGTAGTCCTTGGCGAAGATCTCGCGGAACTTCTCGACGCCCCAATCGGCCATGAGGTACTTGATGCGGGCGCGCTTGCGATCCGAGCGGTTGCCGTGATCGCGGAAGAGCTTGATGACCGCTTCGGCGGCGAAGACAACTTCGTCCGGGGTCACGAAGCAGACCGGCTGGCCGAGGTGCGGGAAGGTCTCCGGCTTGGAGTTCGTCATCCCCATACCGCCGCCGACGAGGACGTTGTACCCGAGCGTCTTCCCGCCTTCGACGATGGCGAGGAAGCCGAGGCACTGGGCGTAGATGTCGATGCAGTTATCATCCGGCAGGCCGAATCCGACCTTGAACTTCCGCGGTAGATAGAGCTTGCCGTAGATCGGCTCCGCGACGTTCGGGTCTTCCGGCGGCGCGACCGATTTGCCGTTCAGCCACAGTTCGATGTACGACTGCTTCCCGGCGACGGGGGTCAGGTGGTCGGCCACCTTCACCGCCAGTTCTTGCATCTGCTTGTGAACGGGGTCCGGGGTCGGCGCCGGGCAAGCCATGACGTTGCGGTTCACGTCGCCGCAGGCGCTGATCGTGCTCAGCAGGGTTTCGTTGACGCTCGCGATGGTCGCCTTCAGGTTCCCCTTCAGCACGCCGTGGAGTTGGATGCTCTGCCGGGTCGTGAAGCGGAGCGTGCCGTTGGCGTATTTGCCGCAGATGTCGTCCATGGCGAGGTATTGGTCCGCGGTCATGACGCCGCCGGGCATGCGGAGCCGCAGCATCATCATGTAGGCCTTGCCGACGCCGGGCTTGGCGCGCGTCTTCCGGGCATCGCGGTCTTCCTGCTGATAGGTGCCGTGGAACTTGATGAGCTGCTTGGTTTGCTCGGTGAAGTGGTCGGTGTCCTGGGCCAATTCGTCGGGGATCGAACCCTTCAACCAGTTGGAGGTATCCTTGATCGCTTCGACGGGGGAGGGTTTGGCCGGGGCGTTGGGTTCCGTACTCATGGTCGAGGTCGTCTCGCGGTCGATGGAGAGATTCACAAGTCTATTTTAGGGAGTGCGGCGCAAGGCGAAAGGGCAGAGAAGGTGCACTGCTGAATTCTGGCCCAATCGAGTTCAGCGAGAACACACACACCCTCGCGTGAACTGACCGCCAAAACGCTGGACACGTTTCCCGAACGCTGGACAGGCCATGCGCTGCAAAGACTTGCGTCGAGGCGGCGAAGCGGTATTTCCAAGGTCCGGCCACTGGAATCGACTGGACAGGGCGAATACCCGTTGCGGCCGTCGGGATTCGTGGACGCGCCCGGCAGCGCTCGGTGGAGTTTGCCGAATATACCGGCGCGAGAATTGCACAGGGGGGAAACGCGGTCGAATTCCGTCGCGACTCAGCGACGGACACTTTCGACCGGATCTCCCAGAAAGAGTGTGCATCGATGACTCGTTTCAAACTGGTCGGCTCGTGGATGGTGGCCCTCGCGCTCATCGCGGTGTTGGGCATGGCACCCACGGCCCGCACCGAAGAGCCAAAGGCGCAGCCCGCGAAAGCGGAGCCGGCTAAATTCGAGCACGCGGAACACGACGCGATGTTCGCGGCCTGCGCCAAGGCGTGCTCCGATTGCCAGCGGATGTGCGACATGTGTACGACGCACTGCGGCCATATGCTGGCCGAAGGCAAGAAAGAGCACAAAATGACGCTGGCGACGTGCCAAGACTGCGCAACCTGCTGCGCGGCGGCCTCGCAAATCGTCGCCCGCGGCGGGCCATTCTCGAACGCGATCTGCATCGCATGCGCCGATTGCTGCTCGAAGTGCGCCAAAGAATGCGAGAAGATGCCGGACGATAAGCACATGAAGATGTGTGCCGAAGAGTGCCGCAAGTGCGAAAAGGCGTGCGCCGATATGGTCAAGCACATCAGCAAGTAAACTCTCCTCGCCGAGCGCTGCGGTTCTCAGCAAATGCCAACGCCACCCGAGTCGGCCCGGGTGGCGTTGGCGTCTCACCGATCCACGCCACGAGCCAGACGCGTGAGCGACGGACCGCATGCCAACCAATGGGTTCCCGAAAAGTGAGGGGTCGCAATCGGTCCGTCGCTCACG
>JANOSQ010000984.1:0-4055 GCA_031415915.1 Fimbriiglobus sp.
CGAAGAGCAACAGGGGCAGTCCAAAAGCGCGGTCGAGTCGGCGGAGCAGCCCTTTGCCCTCGAGTTGCCAGCCGATCCAGGGCAGCCACATCTTGCCGACGACGGGGTGGACGAAGCCCATCCGCGCCGGGGGGAACAGGATGACCGCGAGCACGCGCACCAGCGCCGGCCAACGGCGCCGTGCGCGATCGCGGAAAAGGAATGCCAGCGCCGCTTCGACAGCGAAGACCGGCCAGAGACCGAGCAGCACGCCGAGGATCACGTCGATTTCGGTGCCCGTGACGCGCCAGCGCACCGCCCGGTGAATCAACCCGGCGAATGCCAAGAGGTGGAACCCGGCCAGCCAGAAGAAGACCGGGGCGAGGCGATCCGCCCACGGGTGGACGCTCGGGGTCGGCGGCGGCTCGGCGGCGGAAATCGACACGTCGGCCCCGCCCTTTCTTCGACCGTGCTCTTTCGACACTCCCCGCATAACATTATGTTCTCCGATCATCCCCCGCTACGGAAACCGACATGTCCGCGCCCCCCGACCCTTGGTTCCAGACCCTGTTCGCCGACCGCATCGGGGGCGCCGGCTACGGCAAATCGACCGACATCTACAAGTTCGAGAAGATCAAACGGGCGAAGCGCAAAGCCCTCGCCGACTTCCCCGATCGCAAGCTCCTCGACTTCGGCATCGGCGAAAACGACGACATGGCCCCGGTCCAAATCCGCGAGTCGTTGAAGGCGGAGACGGACAAGGTCGAGAACCGCGGCTACGCGGACAACGGCATCGCCGACTACAAAGAGGCGGCCGCCGAGTTCATGACTCGGGAGTTCGGCGTCGCGCTCGACCCGGTGACCGAGGTGTGTCACTGCATCGGCAGCAAGCCGGCCTACGCGATGCTCCCGGCCTGTTTCATCAACCCCGGCGATGTGACGTTGATGACGGTGCCGGGCTACCCCGTGGCCGGGACGTGGACCAAGTATTTGGGAGGCGAAGTCCACCGCCTACCACTGCTGAAGGAGAACGGCTTCTTCCCCGACTTGAACGCGATCCCGTCCGACATCAAGCGACGGGCCAAGTTAATGGTCATCAATTACCCGAACAGCCCCACAGGGGCCGTGGCGACCGTCGACTTCTACAAGCGCGTCATCGAGTTCGCGCGCCAGAACCAGGTCGTGATTGTGCAAGATGCCGCACACATCATGCTGAGTTACGGGGGCAAACCGCTGAGCTTCCTGCAAGTTGACGGGGCGAAGGATGTCGGCGTCGAAGTCCACTCGATGAGCAAAGGCTTCAACATGATCGGCTGGCGGCTCGGCTTCGTCGCCGGCCATCCGAAGATCGTCCAAGCCTATGCGGACGTCAAAGACAACAGCGACTCGGGCCAGTTCATGGCGATCCAACGCGCCGCCGCGACGGCCCTGCGCGATCCGAGCATCCCGGTGGCGGTGAAGGCGAAATACGAGCGCCGTTTGCGGAAGCTGGTGAGCGCACTCCAGCAAGTCGGCTTCGCCGCGACGATGCCGGGGGGAACCTACTTCCTCTACACGGCGACGCCGAAATCGGCCGGGGATCGCCGGTTCGCCAATGCCGAGGAAGCGAGCCAGTACCTGATCACCGAGCAGAGCGTCTGCACGGTGCCGTGGGACGACGCCGGGGCATTCCTGCGCTTCAGCGTGACCTACATCGCGGAGGACGAAGCCGAGGAAGATGCCCTCATGGCGGAGACAGTGGCGCGGTTGCAGGGGATGAAGCTGACATTCGGAACATGAGCGCAAAATGGCCACTGGACCGCTTTCCATACTTGCAGCACCACGATAGCCGGCCATTCAGCCCGGATCTGGCGAGCGGCAGTTATGTGTTCGTTCAGGCCGAAGATGGTCGGGTTTGGGTGCTACCGGAAACGGAAGGTCACCTCCACCCAAGAGTGTTGGGCGGTGCAAACCCCGCGTTAGCGGCGGGTGGCCTCCAAATGGGAATCGACGGAGTTGTCTTGGAGATCGACAACTTCTCCGGTACGTTTCAGTTTGAGCCGAGCGTGCTGCGCGGTGTCATCAGGGCTTTGCGGGCGCAAGGTGCAGAAGTTTCTTCGACGCGGGAGTTACCCTTTGATCACGATTGACCGTCCGAAGGTTGCTGTTACTGTCCGTGCGGAAAAGCGCGGAGACGCGGATATTTGGGTCGAGTTGTGTTTTGAATTGCGCGAGCCGGATGGGTTGCGCTGGTTTGCGCACGCCGGGGAATTTCAGTCCCACATCGAAGGTACCGACGAATTGGCCAAAAGCTACGATCTCGAAGATTGGGAAAGCGGAATTCAAAGCGGGTTCTTCTTCATCGCACGGAAAGCGAATCGAATGCCGCCACCGCCGGTCCGGATTTTCGAGGTGAGCGGTCGCCTCGGCGGTGAGGACATGGTAGGGCTGGCCCGAGCCGCGGAAGCTGGCTTTGCCGCACTGTTGAATTTCAACTGGAGTTCCCCACAGACCGAATGGACCATCGTGATCGCCCGTTGATAGGTATTCGCCATTCGCCAGACTCACGAGTTATTCATGGCCACACTCACCGCGATTGAAATCGGACTCACCGATGCCACCGGTCTCGTTATCGGGTCGATGTTCGTCGACGAACGTCAACCGGGTTTAGTCCGCGGCCAATTTCAGCCGGGCGTCGATTACCCGTCCGTCGAGCCGTTGTTTCAATACTTCGCGGAACTCGTCGAGGATCAGTGTTTGAGTCTAACCGACCATGCGGCCGACGAGATCAACAAACTCGGCCTGCTCGCAGAAGTTGACGGTGTGACCGTTTCACTGCACGACGTCCAAATTTACGCGGATGGCGCCGCCTCCTTCCGCTATCCTTCGAACCGCGCTTAACCCTCCCCGTTCTTTCGGTAACTCTCCATGACCCTGACCATCCGCACCGTCGCCCTCCTCGTCGTCACCTCGGCCACCGTCGGCGTCGGCCTGACCTTCGCTCTCCAGAAAGAGTACAAGAGCGGGATCGTCTTCCCGGAACCGAAGCTCGTCACCCCCGGCGAAAAGCCGGGCGATGCCCCGAGCGATGCGACCATCCTGTTCGATGGCAAGGATCTCTCGAAGTGGGTCAACGGCGATAAGTGGGAAATCAAAGATGGCTACGCCCTGACCTCGAAGGCGGACATCACGACGAAAGAAAGCTTCGGCGACATGCAGCTCCACGTCGAGTTCGCCACGCCCGAAAAGGTCGATCCGAAGCAAACGGGCCAAGCCCGCGGGAACAGCGGCGTTTACATCATGGGCAAGTACGAGGTGCAAATCCTCGACTCGTTCGACAACAAAACCTACTTCGACGGCCAGTGCGCCTCGCTGTACAAGCAGCAGCCGCCGATGGTGAACGTGTGCCGGAAGCCGGGGGAATGGCAGACCTACGACATCGTCTTCGAAGCCCCGAAGTTCGCCGAGGACGGTAAAGTGCTGAAGCCGGCGATCTGCACGGTCTTCCACAACGGTGTCTGTGTGCAGAACCACTTCGAACTCAAAGGTGGCACCTACTACGACCAAGCTGCGAAGTATGTCAAGCACGAGGAGAAGCTGCCGTTCCGCCTGCAGAACCACGGCAACCCCGTGAAGTTCCGCAACATCTGGGTGCGGGACATCGCGATGCTCGTCGGCAAGGAACCCGAGAAGAAACAGGACTGACGTGCTGCTCGCCGAGATGCATTGGCCCGCCGTGGAAGCGCTGCCCAAAGAGACGCCCATCGTTTTCCCGCTGGGCGCGCTGGAGCAGCACGGCCGGCACATGCCGTTGCTCACCGACAGTTTGCTGTGCGGTGAAATCGTGCGCCGCGTTGCGGAACTGCCGCGCTTCCGCGACGGTGTGGTGTTTGCCCCGATGCAATGGCTCGGCAATTCGGATCACCACGGCGACTTCCCCGGCACCCTCTCGGCATCACCGCGGGTCTATCTCGACTTGCTCAACGACGTGCTGCAAAATTTCATCGGGCACGGCTTCACGCGGTTGATCTTCCTCAACGGCCATGGTGGCAACGACGTACCGGGGAAACAGGCGGTATTCGAAATGCGGCAGAAGC
>JANOSQ010000985.1:0-3445 GCA_031415915.1 Fimbriiglobus sp.
CGCGACCGCGTCGCCTACATGCTCTGGGTCGCCGCCCAGCGGGCGTAACCCGCTCAATGGCTGACCAACACGCTGTACCGGTACTTGAGCTTCCGCTCTTCGCCGGCTTTCAGCGGGATGGTCCAAAACAATTCATTCCGCTTGTTCACCGAATAGACCCCGTCCTCGCGCAGCGATGACTTCGGCTCCCCCTCGGCGCTGACCAGTTCCCCCGAGAAGCGCCGACGGATCACCAGTTGCACCGTTTCCTTGCGGTGGTTGTTGACCGTCACTTCCCCGTCCACCGCCGTCTTGCGGTACTGCCGGGCGCCGACCCAGACCAAATCGCGGTTCCCCTCCTTGGCGTCCTCGGTCTCCATCGACCGAGTTCGCACGCTCAGCGCCTTCTCGACGCGCAGCACCGTTTCTTCGCCGGCGTTCACCCAGAAGCTCGTGCGCTGGCCGTTGAACTTGCCGTCGGCCACGACCATCGCCGGGCCGGTGGTCATGGGGAACTTCAGCGGGTTCTTGAAGCGCAGGGCGTCCCAGGGCGAATCGTCTTCATCCGCCTCGCGCCGCTCCGCCGCGCGGCCGTGAACGTCGCGCGTGTCGGGCACCAGCCATTCGACGATGCGCTCATACTTCGCGGTCCCTTTGGCCACCGTGAGCGATAGGGCGTCGCCATCGGCGAGCGTCCGCTTGCCGATGGGTTCGTAGTGGACGTCGACGCCTTCGCCCGTCGGGATGGCGCCCAAGCTCGGCATGAACAAGTTGCTGGCGTTGAACTGGCTATTCTGCTGCATCGCATTCCCGACCATGGTTTGCACGTTCTCGCGGGCGCCGGTCCGACTCAACTCGCTGAAGAAGACGGCCATATTTGTGCGCGGTGAGAGCAACGAGTCCACATGGCTCATCTGCACACTCGGGTATCCCGAGATCAACCGCACCTCGGCGTCGGTCAAGTCGGCGAGTTCATTCTTCACGACCGCGTGCTGTTCCAGCGTCAGCGACTTCGGATCACTGATGTCGATCTTGTAGCTCGGCGCCCACGTGATCCCGCGCGCCAGATAGCGGATCGAGATCTTCGTCTCGGCCTTCTCGGTGGCGCCGAGCGTCAGCAGCAACTGCGGCCGGCGCAGCTTCACCTTGCCGTCGTTCCCCTCGGCCTCGACGCTGGCGATCTCCGACGCTTCCACGTAACTCCGACCTTTGGCCGTCTCGATGATCAGAAACCGCGACGGATGTCGAACCTCGCTCTTCGGCACCTTGAACTTCGCGACCGTGCCGATGACCGGGGGCAGTTTCTCCCCTTTGAAGTGGATCGTCACCTTCTTCCCGGCCAGGTCGTCCTGCAGATCCCCCGGCTGCACCTCGGCGACCGGCACATCGACCTCGCGGGATTTCACGAGCGTCTCCACCGGCGCCGCGCTTTCGATCCAGTAGGTGCCGTGGATGGCCTCGGGGACATCGTCGAATATGTACGTCCCCGCTTTGCCGAGTGTCGCCTCGCGCCGAACCACGGCGAGTCCGTTCTTGAACAAATCGACCGCGACGATCTTGCTCGTCGCCGGCGTGTCGGCGGCGAGCGATACCGATGGGAAGGCAAACCCGAGGGCGAGCAGGAGCATTCGAGTGCGGCGCATGGCGAACCTCGCGGAGTAAGGAGAACCCTGCACGATACCAGCAAGGTGTGATGTCAGCGAGTGGAGGTGACAACCTAACCGGGGGAGTGACAACGATTCTTGGAGTTCCTTCGCGACGAGCATGGGTGGAACTCCGTGAAGTTGAATTGAGTACAGTAGTATATGCGCTCGAAATCGGCGGAGTCAAGGGAAGCGGGAAGAATTATTGTTGCCGACAGCGGGTCGGCAATCGCATTGTTTGTTTCTCCACCCCTGGAATGCAATCGCAAACCGAACGCGGCCCAAACGGGGCAACCTCTCGCTCGGCACTACTGAAACGCCCCATGCTGCCGTCTCCGATCGGAGGTGTACTCCTCCGCGGTGCCGCGGGCGATGATCTCGTACAGGGTCGCTTGCTTATCGCCGTACTTCCGGAGAATGCGGCCGAGGCGCTGGACGTTTTCTTTCACGCTACCGGAACCCGAGAGCACGATGCCGACGCTGGCGGCGGGGACGTCCACCCCTTCGTTGAGCACTTGGCAACTCACGAGCACCGAGTAATCGCCGCGGTGGAAGCGCTCCAGAATCTTGACCCGCTCCTTGGCTTTGGTTTCGTTCGTGATGGCGGGGACGAGGAAGCGCCGGGCGATGTCGTAGACCGTGGCGTTGTCCGCGGTGAAGATGATCGTCCGCTCCGCGGCGTGCTTATTCAGCAGCATTTCCAAGGCTTTGAACTTCCCCGAAGCTTGGCGTTCGATCCGCTTCTGTTCCCGGTACGCGCGCAGCGCGCTCCACCCTTCGGGACTGCGGCTGGCTTCGAAGATAAAGCGCTGCCAGCCATTCGGAGCGCTAAAGCTGATACCGCGCTGATCGACGAACATCCGGTACTCTTCCCGGCAATCGCGGTAGGTCTGCGCTTCCTCGGGGGTCAAATCGACCAACAGTTGCTCGGTGCGGTACTCGGCGAGATAGTCCCCCGCCAGTTCTTGGATTTCCCGTCGGTAGATAATCGGACCGATCAGTTCGGGGAGTAGGAGATCGCCGCCGTCGGCGCGCTCGGGCGTCGCGGTCAGGCCCAAGCGAAAAGGTGCGAGGCTGCCGATGGCCGCTTCTTGGAAGGTCGAACCGGGGAGGTGGTGGGCTTCGTCGAACACGATCAATCCGAAGCGCTGGCCCCAGCGTTCGAGGTGGATGTACGACGAGTTGTAAGTCGTCACCGTCAGCGGTTGGAAATCGTAATAGCCGCCGCCGAGGAGCCCGGCTTCGATGCCGAAGAACTTGGATAGGTCGGCGTACCACTGGTTCATCAGCACGATCGTCGGCACCACCACGAGCGTCGGTCGGTTGGCTTTCTCGATGGCCATCGCCGCGAGGAAAGACTTGCCAGTGCCCGTCGGCAGCACGACGACGCCGCGGGCGCCGGTGTTCCACCACTCGTGCAGCCCCTCGGTTTGGTGCGGGAACGGCTTGCGGTCGGTGGTCATTTTCCAGCCGGTGGGTTTGTTGTCCCAACCGCGGGCCGTGTCGTGGTACGGCAGCTTATCGCGGCGGAGGCGTTCGACGATGGCGCGGTAGTAGCGACCCTGAGCGCGGTAGGTACTCGTGCGCGGATCGAACTTCACGCCGGGCAGTGTGGGGAAGTCGAACTCCGGCGGGCCACCGGACAGCAGGAGCGTGCCGCGGTCGTAGGCGAGTTCAATGGGCGGTTCGTCGGGCATGGGGGATGTTCACTATCATCGTTAGCCGGACGCGCGAGCGGCGGCGACGCAATGGGTGGCGGGGGGTGGTTGGGCCCTCGGGTACCCCAAAAGAAGCCGACGCTAGGGCGGCCGGCGAACAAAACC
>JANOSQ010000986.1:0-6394 GCA_031415915.1 Fimbriiglobus sp.
CCGACGCTGGCGTCGTGCGGGCAAGATGGTGCCGCCCGCGTGTGGAACCTGGAGACCGGCGAACGGACGCTCGAACTCCCGAGCGGAGCGTCGTGGGTCGAACACTTGGCGTGGAATGCGGGCGGGACTTTGCTCGCGACCGCAGCGGGCAAGACGGCCCGCATCTGGGAGTGGCCGAGTGGGAAGATGGTTCAGGAATACCCCGGGCACCCGAGCACCGTCGCCGACCTCGCGTGGGAACCCGGTGCCGGCCGGTTGAGCGTCGCCGTGTACGGGGGGGTGTTCCACTACGATCCGTCCAAAGCCGAGGCGGATGAACTCTTCGAATGGCGCGGCTCGCCGCTGAAACTCGCGTGGTCGCCGGACGGCAAGATGTTGGCCCACGGCAACCAAGATGCGAGCGTGCACTTCTGGTACGCCGACGATTCCCGCGAGTTGAACATGTCGGGCTACCCCGGCAAGGTCCGCGAACTGAGCTGGGACTACCGCAGCCGCTACTTGGCCACGGGCGGCGGCAACGCGGTCTGCATCTGGGATTGCAGCGGGGCGGGGCCGGAGGGGAGCACGCCGAACATGCTCGCGGGACAGGGGGGCGTCGTCTCGGCGGTGATGTGGCAGCGCCGCGGAAGTTTGCTGGCCTCCGGCGATTTGGACGGCCGCGTTTGCTTGTGGCAACCGGCGAACCGCACCCCGCTCATCGGCGGCGCGACCTTCGAAGGGACGGAAGTGAGTTCGCTCACGTGGAGCCGGGACGACAAACAGATCGCCGTGGGCAGCGCCGCGGGCGCGGTTGGGGTGTTCCGCGTAGTGTGAGGTCGAATGGCCGCAGCTTCACACGAGGCTCAGCTTCCGACCCGTTTGCCAATTCTTCTCGCTCGGCTTCTCGCGCACCACGCGGTTGTAGAGCGTGTCGCGTTCGATCGGTTCCCGCCCGGCTTCCCCGATCAGCCTCCGCAGTTCCGCGACCGTCAACTCCTGCGGGGAGTCGGACCCGGCTTCGTGGTAGATCTTCTCGTGGACGACGGTGCCGTCGATGTCGTCGGCGCCGAAACTCAGCGCCACTTGGGCCGTCTTCATCCCGAGCATCACCCAGTAGGCTTTGATGTGGGCGAAGTTGTCGAGCATCAACCGGCCGATCGCCATCACCTTTAAATCCATCAGCCCGGACGGTTTCGGGATGTGCGACAGCCGGGTGTTGTCCGGGTGGAACGCCAGCGGGATGAAGGTTTGGAAGCCGCCGGTTTCGTCTTGGAGATCGCGGAGCTTCAGTAAGTGATCGATGCGGTGCTCGGGTTTTTCGATGGAACCGTAGAGCATGGTCGCATTCGAGCGGATGCCGAGCTGGTGCGCCGCCCGGTGGATCTTGATCCACTCGGACGCATCGGCTTTGTGTTCGCAGAGCACCGAGCGCACTTCTGGATCGAAGATTTCGGCCCCGCCGCCGGGCAGACTGCCGAGGCCGGCATCCTTCATTTCCGACATCAGCTCTTCGACGGGTCGTTTCGTCAGCCGCTGGAACCAGTCCCATTCCACCGCCGTCCACGCCTTCAGGTGCAGCTTCGGGCAGGCCTCGTGAATGATGCGGACGATGTTGAGGTACCATTCATACGGCTTCAAGTGGTGCAACCCGCCGACGATGTGGAGTTCCGTCGCCCCGCGCCCCGTGGCCTGCTGCGCCCGTTCGACGATCTGCTCGTCGGACATGACGTAGCCTTTGGGCGACTTCAAATCGGCCCGGTAGGCGCAGAATTGGCAGCGGTAGACGCAGACGTTCGTCGGGTTGAGGTGCGTGTTGACGTTGTAGTAGGCGATGTTGCCGTTCTTGCGTTCGCGGACGAGGTTGGCCCATTCGCCGAGTTGGAACAGATCCGCATCGAGTTCCAACGCCAGCCCGTCCTCGGCCGTGAGCCGAACACCCGAGTGGATTTTGTCGCCGATGGCGGACAGGGCGGTCATGGCAGGGGTCTCCGCAATCGGCGATAGGTCTGTTGTATTGTGAACCGCGAAAGGGATGGGGGAGTTAACGGGAGGAGCCGGGTTGCGTCAGCGCCCGGAGAGGCACAACGAACTCCGGGCGCTAACTCGCTATCGACCAGTATTGGTGAACAAGCGAACAATCCATATACTGCGCTCCCCCGGCTCCGCGGTGACCCACCATGCCGATTCCCGAAGGCGTCAAATCGTACAGCGTCACGCAGGTGACCAACGCCGTGAAGGGGCGGATCGAGGAGCACTTCGCCTCGTTCTGGGTCGCGGGGGAAGTCGTGAACTACAAGAAAGTCCCGTCCACGGGGCACATGTACTTCTCGCTCAAAGACGCCGGGGCCGTACTGCCCTGCCAGTTCCGCAGCGGGTTCAATTTGCGGATGAAGTACGAACCGCGCGACGGCATGGAGGTGCTCTGCCGCGGCGGCTTGACCGTCTATCCCCCGCAGGGGAAGTACCAACTCGAAGTGCAAGAGTTCGAACCGAAGGGCGTCGGCGCGGCCGAGCTCGCGCTGCAGCAGTTGCGGGAGAAGTTGCGGGCCAAGGGCTATTTCGATCCGGAACGCCGGCGCGGATTCCCCCTCTTCCCGCGTTGCGTCGCCTTGGTCACGAGTTCGTCCGGGGCGGCCGTCCGCGATATGCTCCAACTCCTCGGGCAGCGCTGGCCGTCGGCCCGCGTCGTCGTGCGCGCCAGCCGGGTCCAAGGGCAATTCGCCGCGGAGGAACTCGCCGCCAGTTTGCGGATGCTCTGCGAACTCTCGCGGAAGAAACACCTGCCGCTCTGCGCCATCGTCCTCGGTCGCGGGGGCGGGGCCGCGGCCGACCTCGCCGCGTTCAACGAAGAGATCGTCGCCGACGCCATCTTCGAATCGTCGATTCCGGTCGTCTCCGCCGTGGGCCACGAGACGGATGTCACACTCGCCGATCTCGTCGCCGACCTCCGCGCCGAAACGCCCACCGCCGCGATCGTCTCGCTCACCCCACGCTCTCACGACGACGTGCTGAACGACTTGGAAGAAATGCAGTCCCGCCTGCGCGACGCGATCACCACACGCATTCAATATGCCCGACAGTCCGTGAAACAGTTGGAAGCGCGCCCCGGGCTGCGCCGACCGCTCGACCGCTACCGTGCGGCCGCGCGGCAGATGGACGACCGCTCCGAACGGTTGGAGCGAGCGGGCGCCCAATTGCTCACGGCGGGGCGGAAAAAACTCGCCGCCAGCGCGGCCCAGTTGGAAGCGCTCAGCCCGCTCAACGTCCTCACCCGCGGCTACAGTTTGACGAAGCGCGGCGACGGGGCCTTGCTCCGCTCCGCCGCCGATGTCGCCGTCGGCGAGATCATCGAAACCCGTCTGGCCGAGGGGAGCCTCCTCAGCCGCGTCCTCGGCCCGAGTTCACCACCACCGGAAGCGAAGCATGGCGAGTGAAGCCCAGCCCCTCAAATTCGAGCAGGCCCTCGCGGACCTCGACCGCGTCCTGCGCGACCTCGAAGACGGCACGACCACACTCGACGAGGCGCTCGCCAAGTACGAGCGCGGCATCGCCCTCGTGAAGCAGTGCTACCACCAACTCCAAAACGCCGAGCAGCGGATCCGCGAACTCACCGGCATCGGCGAAGACGGCAAACCCAAACTCGAGCACTTCGAGCACACCGCCGCGGTCGAGAAAGAGAAGTCGAAACCGACCCGGCGAACATCGAGTTGACGCGGGGATGGGGTGAGCGGTCGGGATACGAGCCGGACGCGTGAGCGACGGATCAATGGCATTGGGACACGATTAAAAAACTTGCCGAGAGCAAGCGGTCCGTCGCTCACGCGTCCGGCTCGTATCAATCGTCGCAATCGTCATCGCGGCCGTAGTGCCGTGCGGGTGGCAGCGGCGCGACTTCAACCCGGCGGCCATAGAATTGCTGCGTGCGCGGCTGAACCCAGAATGAGCAACACGACCCCGAAGATCGTGAGGTAGAGGCTCAGCATTGACAGGAGCAAGACGATCAGGCCGAACCACCACATCCCGGGCGTGGCTTTAGGAACCAAAAGCGGGATCGTGAACAGCGTGAAGGCGGTTAGCGAAACGCTCAAAGCTCAAAGCCCCGATGAACTCCCAATGGCCCGGTCCGCCGGAATAGTAATCGTTGGCCAAGGGGACGAAGCTGATGCCCGAAGCAAAGGCCGCTGCCACCGACCCGATGCAGCAGTAAATCCGGAACATTCCCACCGCGACCGGCGTCGCCGACGGCCGGGGCCCGTTGGGTTCGATGGTCAAGGATTCGACCCGCCGCGCCCGCGCCAGCCGTCGCGGTACTTCATCGTCACCCATAGACACGGTCGATCACTCCCACGCTGCTTGGCAACACCGGGTTCGGCCGGCCGCCGACATCGTACACCATCGCGTGCGGATCGATCCCCAAGTTCTTGTAAACCGACGCCAGCACCCACGGGTAGGGGATCGGGTCGTTCTTCGCTTCCCCGGCGGAGCTATCCGTGCTGCCGATGACTTGGCCCATCTTCATCCCGCCGCCGGCGAGGATCGCGCCGTTGACCCGTGCCCAATGATCGCGGCCCGCGTCTTTGTTGATCTTCGGAGTCCGGCCGAATTCGCCCCAGACGACCACGGTGCAATCTTCGCTCAGTCCGCGAATGGTCAAATCTTCGATCAGCGCCGAGATGCCTTGGTCGAACGTCGGCATGTGCTGCTTCAAGTGCTTGAAATTCTGTCCGTGCGTGTCCCAGAATCCGTAACCGAGCGTGACGACGCGCGCCCCGGCTTCGACCAATCGGCGGGCCATCAGCAGTTGCTCGTTCCACATCGGGGCACCGTCGCCCATGTGCTTGGGGCTGCCCTTGCCGTAGCGATCCCGCACCGCTTGCGATTCCTTGGAGATGTCGAGGGCGTCGACCATCTTGCTGCTCGTGAGCACTTCGAACGCGCGGTCGTGGAAGGTGTCGGCACTCAAGCCCGTACTGCGCTCCGCGCCGCGCTTGATGCGATCCATCCCTTCGAGCAAGGCCTTGCGATCCCCGAGCCGATCCGCGCTGACGGTCAGCTTCTTCATCACGCTGACTTCTTCGCCGTCCACTTTCACCGCCGCGGTCTTGCTCCCGAGCATCGCGGGGCCGGGCGAGTTGTACGGCTTGTGCTGCATCGTCGGCGACAAGTCCACGAAGGCCGGCATCACCGGGTCGGTTTGCCCCTGCAACTTGGCGACGACGCTGCCGAAGTGCGGCTTCTTGTCCCGCTTGGCCGCGTCCATCGGCGTCCCGGTGTAGCTCATCCAACTGCTGTGCTCGTCCGGTTGCCCGACGATGGATCGAATCGTGATGAACTTGTCGTTGATGGCCGCGAGCTTCGGCACCATCTCGCTGAATTGGACGCCGGGCAGCTTGGTGGCAATGGGCTTGAACTCCCCGCGCACTTCGGCGGGGGCATTCGGCTTGGGGTCGAAGGTGTCTTGGTGGGCCAACCCGCCGGACAGATAGACCATGATGACCGACTTGTGATTCTTCTTCCCGGATGCGGCTTCGGCCCGCATGAGGCTACCGAGGGTCAGCCCGCCGAGGCCGAGCGCGCCGATTTGCAGGAACGACCGCCGGGGGATACCATCGCACAACCGGGCGGACGATCCGAGGATTTGCAGCATGACGGGCACCACAAAACGGGGCGAAAGGCACACGGCGAGCCGGCCCCGTCAGGGGTCGGAGTAAGGGAAACTATAGCGGATAGCCGGCGGGTTGGGAAAGAGATTATTCGGCAACGCGTCACGGAACAATTCACTTTACATTGCAAAGTTAACTGCTATCCTCACTGCACACCGAGTCCGGAACAAGCGGGGGCGTGATGAGAGCATTTCGGGAACTGGATCGCGTGTTGCGCGGGGAACCGCTCGCCGGGGACTCGACCGCGAAGCAGTGGCGATCCCTCGTCGGGGTGAACATCCTGCTGGCCGTGGCCTACGGCTGTTGTATGGGCAGCTTTGGAATCTTCGGCCGGGCCGAGCCGGAGTATTGGCAAGTGGTCGCCTCGGGATTGAAAGTGCCGATGCTCTTCCTGCTCACGCTCGCGGTGACGTTTCCGTCGCTCTACGTCTTCAACACCATCCTCGGCACCAAACTGCCGTTCGGAAAACTCGTGCGCCTGATCACTTCGGCGATGTCCGTCCTCAACGCGGTGCTCGCGTCGCTCGGGCCGGTCGTGGCGTTCTTCGCGGCCACGACGACGAACTACTCGTTCATCTTGCTCCTTAACGTCGTCGTCTTCGCCGTCTCCGGCCTCTTCGGCGTCGTCTTTCTGTTCCGCATGCTCCAGCGCGACAGCGGCCCGGTCGCGGAAGTCGAATTCGAAAACAGCGACGTGCAAGTCATCCGATCGCGCTCTTCCGTGGGCGCGGTCTTTTACATCTGGCTGGTGG
>JANOSQ010000987.1:0-3244 GCA_031415915.1 Fimbriiglobus sp.
CCCGGCTCCCGGCGTATGATCAGCTCCGGAGGCTGATCATGCGTTCCCTGTTCCTGAAGTCTGTGTTATCCGTGTCATCTGTGGCCCTGGTCGGCTCTGGGTCTGAGAACGGCCCTTCCGTTAACAGTTGAGGCCGCTAATGCGGTCTATCGTCCTAATACGGTCTATCGTCCTTCAGCATCGGCGGAGCGAAGGCGCCAGGCGTAACCCGCCCTGCGCGACTCGTGACGTGGAATGGCAAGGACTTTCCCGCCGAGCTGCACGAACTGCCCGCCGGGTGCTCTGCGGTCGAAGGGGTCCACAACGCTCCGCCCGCTCTGAGTCCCACGAGCGCCAAAGGGTGCGAGTCCCACGAGCGAAGCGAGTCCTGATAAACTGAATCGCCCTCGAACGGAGATGATGTCCGAGTGGTTGAAGGAGCACGCTTGGAAAGCGTGTGTACGAGAAATCGTACCAAGGGTTCGAATCCCTTTCTCTCCGCCATTGCTTCTAGTTGCTTCAGGGACGGCCTTTCCATATTCCCGTTGTTGGACTACCGGGACTGGCCCCATTACAGGCTCCACAGTCCGCGCGTCGAGAGGATGACGGAGAAGAGCGTGGTTACGCCGAGCGCGATGAGCGTCCAGACCCAGAAGAAGACTCCGCTGGAGTTGGCGATGGCGCCGCCGACCAGCCCCGCCCCCTCATGTGGAGGAGAGGGATGCCGGCCGCACCGATTCGATCTCAAGATCAACCGGTTGCTCTCGAAGCACCAGTTGCGTCTCGAGGAGCGATACGGCTGGGAACCCCACGGTGAACAGCTGCAGTCCTTCAAGGACGGCATGGCGTTCGCCGGTTCATCAGAGCGTCAGCGTCTGCTCCGGATCGTCGCCGAACGACCGACTCGAGGCCTGTTCGAAGACGGTGACTATCCGTACTTTGCTGCCAACCGGCTCGCGGTCGCCGGGATGCAGCCGCCCCGTCGCTTTACACGGTTCGCTGCGGCGAGCAAGCGCAAGCTGCTTGCCTCCCGGTCGCCCGACTCGCTGTTCCCCCGGCACCGCGATCCCAGGGTTCGCGCGACGACGGCACGAGACATCTGGGGCGCCGCTCTCGATGCCGCCGATGCGCTCGTGACCGTCGGGGGCTACGTCGCGACGCTGCAACGGGTTCTCGAGTTGGAGCCGGTCGGAACACTCGAGCAGGAGATCCTCTGGTGGCTGGATCGAATGCAGGCGGATGGCCATCCCGTTGTGGCGATTCATCCCGGGCTGCGTCAGCTGCGAACCTGGGCACGGTCGATCGCCGGGCACAATGCGCCGCCGTCAGGACGCGTGAGCGGCCGACAGGGCGCGACACCCCGTCCGCAGCCCCGCAGCGTCAGGTCGCTGCTGGATCGCCAGCACCCGAGCGGCGCCTGGGACGAAGTGGAACCGCTGATGCGCGAGGCCCTCGCGAT
Source organism: Fimbriiglobus sp. (assembly GCA_031415915.1). Lineage (GTDB taxonomy): Bacteria > Planctomycetota > Planctomycetia > Gemmatales > Gemmataceae > JALHQU01. Next base: position 1,439 of record JANOSQ010000987.1, read on the forward strand.
CGATCGCAAGACGAGCGGCGAACGTCATTGGAGCGTGGCGGAGGACCTCGACAACCTCGGGCGGTGGCATCAGCTGCGCGGTGAGCAGGCGGAGGCGCAGGCGGCATTCGAACAGGAGCTATCGGTCAACCACAGCCTACTTGGAGATCGGCACCTGACGACGATCGAGAATCTGATCCATCTCGGCCAGCTCGGACAGGAGCGTGGCCAACTGGACGCCGCCGGACAGTTCTTTGCCCGTGCGCAACTTTCGCTACACGGTCTGGTCGGCGAGACGCATCCGATGTCCCTGGCCCTCCTCCACGGCACCGCTGCGCTGGCCTGGGCGCGTCAGGATTTCGGGCAGGCAGAGAAACTCGCTCGACAGGCGCTCGAGCGTCGGCGGCACGCCTGCGATCAGGGCATCCGGACGTGGCAGAAACGCTTGTTCTTCTCGGAGAAGCGCTGGTGGGGTTGAACCGGGCGGCGGAAGCCGAACCGTTTCTGCGCGAGGGTTTACAGATCTACCAGACCGCTCTTCCAGGCGGGCACTGGAGAATCGCGGTGGCAGAGAACGCCTTGGGTGCCGCGCTGGAGTCGATCGGGCGAACCGCTGAATGCCATGCACTCTTGACGCGCAGCCATCCGGTACTCACCAGCCGCCCGGTGGCGCAGCGGGCCGGAGAGAGGGCGCAACGACTGGGTCGGGTGGCGCGACCGCGGTAGCTGAGGGTGGCGATGGGATCGCTTCGCTGACGGAAGTCGCCGCCGGCAGCGACTTCCGAGGTCCGAGACAAGGGCCGTTGCGCGCGGTCTGGACGAGGACTCTGAGAATCCATCCCCTCGTTTTTCGCTACAGGTATAGGGGAGGGTTCTGCGATGACCGTCAACAGCCTTCGGCGTCGGTTCGTGCTCGGGGCGTTCTGCGCTTTCGGCATCCTGCTCGGCACCGCCAGTCCGGCGCTGGCCCTGTGGCCGTATCAACAGCGCTGCTACCAGTTGGAGATGTGGAAGTCGCCGGGCGCCCAGTCGTACTCGTATGCCGTCCCTTCGGATTTCTACGGCAACAAGACGAACTTCACCATGATTCTTGTCTCGGGCGACGTGTTCAAACTCATGGACTGGGAAGGCCATTTCCTGACGACCAACGGAGTGAGCCTGTTCCCCACGCGAGACTGGCGAGGCGACAACAGCAGCTGGTTTTGGGCCGACTTCGCAACCGGCACTGGTCACCTGCGGAGCGTTGCGTTTCCCGACCGGTCGGTCGGCAATGCGGGGGGGTTCCTAGACGTTCTGGCGTTCGCTGACTATCAGCGCCATAACCTGTTCGGTCCGGGGGGCACAATCGGACCCCACACATTTGCCTCGATGGAGGCGGGCGCGTGCGCTCCCTTCAACCTGCCGACGCCGGCGCCGTTCACCTGGGTCGAAGACTCGCCGACGCCGCTGCTGCGGCTGCTCCAGACCCAGCAATTCATCGTCCCGGGCTGGCTCGAAGTGGGTTGGGGCGACGGCACGCCGCTGGTCAACGTGTTTTCGCTTTCGGGAGCAAACCCCGGAGTCAGCCCGTTCACGCAGACCCGGCTGGTGCCGAATGCCGATTACTGCTCCTACGGGAACGTGGTGATCGGATGGCCGCCGGGGCAGTGCATTTTTACCGACCGGCACGTCTACGAAAACCCCGGCAACTACACGGTCCGTGTGATTCTCGGCAGCGAGTCGGACACCCGTTACCACGGGGTCTATGTCGATATTCCGGTGACCATCCTGCCGAAAGTGGCCGAATTCAACGTCCTGTCGATCGGCGACTCGTTTGCCTCGGGAGAG
>JANOSQ010000988.1:0-3546 GCA_031415915.1 Fimbriiglobus sp.
CTTCGGCACGCCATCGCTGGTGATGACGACCTCGCGTCCCGCTGCGACTTCCTCCAGCAAGCCGGACAAATGCGCCTTCGCCGCCCGCACGGAGATCGAGGCCCCGACACCGGGCATCGGCATGATTTCCTGGATCACCGAGGAGGTCGCTTCTTCCTCTCCATCACGGAGCGCAGAGGTCGCTTTTGCTTTCATACCGCCAATGTAGTCACGCGTAGTCACACGCGACAAGCTTTTCTTCCGATAAAGTGGCGTCGGCTTCTTCTTCATTCAGGCGTTTCGTTGACGGAAAAAGGTGAGCGGTCGAATTGCGCGATCACGGTGGTGAGTTCGGCGATACGACTGCGGGCGCGGGTTAGTTCGGGCATCAAATTCTCCACCGGAACCATTTCACTGCGCCCCGAGCGGTTCAGCACCATGGGCAGGCCGTCGCGGCGGTGCTGCTCGACGCACTCGACGAATGACTCGTGCAAACCGAGTTCTGAAAGCAGGTGCATCGGGATGCCTCGGGCGAGGGGAAAGGTCTCCGGCTTCATTTATTCGAAGCTAGGAGTTGAAGCTGTGAAGGCGCTGATTCGGGTTGGTCAAGCGGGGTGCGATTCAACCGAGGGTCGAAGGAATCGAGTGCCGTGCCAGCCTCTTCCAATCGGCGATGAGCGAGCGCGATATAGTCGGGGTTGATATCGATCCCAATCCATCGTCGTCCCAAGAGCGCTGCGACCCGACTGGTAGTGCCGCTGCCAACGAAAGGATCAAGGACAAGATCGCTGGGGTTGGAACTTGCCCGAATGATCCGTTCTATGAGTGCCTCCGGCTTCTGTGTCGGGTGCTCGACGCGTTCCGCACTGCAATAGTGAACGTGTGAAAACTGCCAAACATCACCCGGGTTTGCGCCGGCCATGTTGTTGCGCTGGCGATAGTATTTCTGTGGCACTCGGACGTCATCGAGATTGAATGTGAATTCGCGGGATTTGTTGAAGAACAAGATGTCCTCGTGTCGCGGGGAAAAACCGACCTTGCGCCCCATGCCCTGCGTGTAATGCCAAGTGATCCAACTGTTGAATAGTAAACGATGCTTCTCCTCCAAGGCGGTGAAGAGTTTCGAGATGAAGCGCACTCCCATGAACACATAGAACGATCCAGTTGGCTTCAATACACGAATCGCCTGCCCAATCCATGCTTCGGTAAAACGCTCGTAATCACTCCAATCCTTGAGATCACGATTGTTGCCGTAGTCTTTGCCGAGATTGTAAGGTGGATCGGCGATCACCAAATCCACGGATTCCGATGGCATACGGGACAGCACCTCAATGGCATCGCCGCAAATTAGTTGGTCGCCGGTCATGCGGCCTCCTTGATCCATTTGTGTTTGCGAGCCAGTCGCAGCCAAGCCTCCTCGCCTTTCGAGCGGATACATTTCGCGTCGAGCAATTGGAGAAACTCCCAAGTCGTGCGCGGCTCGATGGTTACGTATTGGATGTCACGAATTTGAATCTGACCCGTGCCGAGTGCCGGATTGTAGTTTACGTCAGCTGCTCCGACGTGCTTAAGGTCATACACATTGTAGGCTCTCACTTCCATGATCCCGTTGGTCATTCCCTCCTCTGCTCCTTTTTCCGAATACACGCGGTGTTTCAGTGACAAGACAATGAACAGATAGTCTGGGTCATTGAGATACTCGGACCGGATGCGAGCAAAAGACGTGATGTTCGGGTTCTTACCCGCGCTGACAATATCTTCGGCAGTAGCCTTCACATCTACGTTCGCCGACGCATAGCTCCCATTCGTGCGCTTAAACTGTAGAACAACGTCGAATGCCTCGAGTTTTTTACCCGCCTGGACGTTCACCAGCCGATAGGGATTTGCTGCATCGTCTGAGATCAACTCAAATTGTTCCACTGCCCATGCTTCCACAAACGGCCCGGCGACTTTGTTTATGTTCTCTAGCGGCAAGCCGCGTTTGAGGTTGGTGCGGATGAAAATCCGATTTCTGCCCTGCTCAATCGCGTCACGCATGATTGTTCCGATATGTTCTACCGCGAATCGTGAACAATCACGGTAATCAGTGCTTTCTAGCGGAATCTTGTAAACGACATCCATCGTTGGCGCGGTCAGTTAATGGCTGGCCTATACATCCAGCCGCGCGTTGAGCGCGTTGTCTTCGATGAATTGGCGGCGGGGTTCGACGATGTCGCCCATGAGGATGGTGAACATGCGGTCGGCTTCGACGGCGTTGTCTTCGTTCAGGTCCACTTTGAGCATCTTGCGCTTTTCGGGGTTCATCGTGGTCTCGTAGAGCTGCTTGGGGTTCATTTCGCCGAGACCTTTGAAGCGCTGAATCGAGAGGCCGCGTTTGCCGATTTCGAGAACCTTGGTGAGGATGTCAGGGATGGCGAAGAGCGGGTGGGTGACGGCTTTGTCGCCTTCTCCCTCGATGAGTTCAAAGATGGGCACGTCGCTGTCGGCGTAGTGCTCGATTTTCAAGCCCTTCTTGGCGAGTTCGTCAATGAGCTTTTGAGCGGAGATAGACTCGTGGAGTTCGATAAGCTTCGCGCGGCGGCGGCCCGCGGGATCGGTCTTTTCCTTCTTCACCTTCGCGACGGGCTCGGTGAGGACGGGGTCACCTTCGACCGGTTCGGGCGCGGGATCGTCGTAGAGGTTGAGGTCGCGGTTTTTCTCGTGAAAGGCGCGCACTTCGGCTTCGCCAGCGAAATACTTGGCCCACTCGGTGTTACCCTCGCGCACTTTGATCATGAAGGTCGGCAGCCGGCCGGTCTTCGGGTCGCGGTCGGCGAGATAGGACTCGAATTCGCCGCCGTGCCGCCGGATGGCGTCGCTGAACTTGGCGAGGCGTTCGAGGAGTTCGAGCATGTCCTTGAGCTGGGTGGAGGTGAAAACTTTGCCGTCGGCGAGGTTCTTCAACTTCACTTCGTCAGCACCGAGGCCGATGAGGATTTTGTTAAGCTGCGCGTCGTCATCCACGTACTCCTCGCGCTTCTTCCGCTTGATGAGGTAGAGCGGCGGCTGGGCGATGTAGATTTTGCCCTGCTTCACCAGCTCCGGCATCTGCCGGTAGAAGAAAGTAAGCAGCAAGGTGCGGATGTGGGAGCCGTCCACGTCGGCGTCGGTCATGATGATGATGCGGCCATAGCGCAGCTTCTCGATGTTGAAGGTGCCTTCCTGATCCTTGTCGCCTTTTTCGCCACTCGCCGTGCCGATGCCGGTGCCGATGGCGGTGATGAGCGTCTGCACTTCCGTGTTTTGCAGCACCTTATCGAGCCGCGCTTTCTCCACGTTGATGATCTTGCCCTTGATCGGCAGGATCGCCTGGAAACGCCGGTCGCGCCCCTGCTTCGCCGAACCGCCTGCGGAGTCGCCCTCGACCACGTAAAGCTCGGTCAGCGCCGGATCGCGCTCTGAGCAATCGGCCAGCTTGCCGGGAAGACCGCCGCCGGTGAGCGCCCCTTTGCGGACGGTCTCGCGGGCTTTCCGCGCGGCCTCGCGGTCGCGGGCGGCCATGAGACACTTTTCGATGATACTCTTTCG
>JANOSQ010000989.1:0-2890 GCA_031415915.1 Fimbriiglobus sp.
ACCGTTCACTGGGTTTTGCCGCTGTTTTTCAGGCGATTTCGAGTTCCGAACATACATATTTGAGACAAATTCGACTCAAATATGTGAAATTGAGCGATAAAGTCCCTGAATTTTAGGCGTTTACCCGGTGAACGGTTACAATTCCCCTTGCCGACACCGAGCCAGTGACTTCGGTACTGCCGCCCGGTTACGCGGAGTTGCTCGTCGAATTGAAGACCCGCGTTCGGTCGGCCCAGTTGAAAGCAGCTATCTCGGTCAATTCAGAGATGATCCAGCTTTATTGGGACATCGGACGAGCCATCGTCGAACGACAGGAAACCGCGAGGTGGGGAAGCAAGGTCATCGATCAAATCGGGGAAGACCTTCAAGGAGAATTCCCCGGAATCAGTGGCTTTTCACGTCAAAACATCTACCGCATGCGGGCTTTCTACCTCTCGTATTCAGACCGAACTGCAATTGTCGCACAGCCTGTGCGACAATTGGAGGCAGCGGCTCCTCCGGTTTCCATCCTCGAAATCCCATGGGGTCATAACGTGACCCTTTTTCAATCGGTGAAAGAGAACGAAGCACGCCTTTGGTACGCCAAAGCGGCTAAAGAACACGGATGGTCGCGGGCCGTACTCGTTCACCAGATCGAGACCGACCTCTACCGCCAAAAGGGGAAGGCCGTCTCGAATTTCGCCAAAGCCTTACCGCCTGCGACTTCGGATTTGGCCCGAGAGACTCTGAAAGACCCGTACACGTTCCAGTTCCTTTCGCTGACCGAAGAACATGAGGAAGCCGAACTCGAACGCGGGCTCGTCGCGCACATCCAGAAGTTTCTTCTCGAACTCGGCGTGGGCTTCACGTTCGTCGGCAGCCAGTACCACTTGGAAGTGGGAGGCGACGACTTCTACCTCGATCTTCTGTTCTACCATTTGAAACTTCGCTCGTTCATCATCATCGATCTCAAATCCCGCGCCTTCTCACCCGAAGCCGTCGGCAAGATGAACTTCTATGTGACGGCCGTTGACGAAATCCTTCGCCACCCGAGCGACAACCGCTCCATCGGGATCATTCTGTGCAAGTCGAAGAACAACATCGTGGCCGAGTATTCACTCCGGGACATCGAAAAGCCGCTGGCGATCTCGACCTATGTCACAAAACTCATCGAGTCGATCCCCGAAGTATTCAAGAAAGAATTGGAGCCGCCGAGCGAGGAGAAACCCAAACGACGACGGCCCAAGAAGAGTTGATCGGGTTACGCGGCATCGCCGAAAGCCGAAATCAACGCGGCCCGTTTGATTTGCGGAGTCAGGTGCCGGTAACGCCTCCGCATCTCGTCGGTTTGGTGCCCGCTCATCTCGTCGATCATCCGTTGATCGACTCCCGCCGCCGCCAGCACCGACACGAATGAGTGCCGGAACGTATGGTATCCGCGTACCATCGACCACTTTGATCCCCGCATCACCCGACGGAACGCCTTCTGGTTCGTCCAATCCGCCACTGGCTTGTTCGGCCCTTCGGCGAAGGCGAACATACCGCCGGGGTGAGTCGAGCCGAAATACGCACGCATCACCCGTTCGAGGAAGGGCGTCAGTTCCACCGAACGGAACGTTTCGCGTTCCTTGCTTCGCTTCTTCTCCCGCAAGATTACGACTCGGTTCGTGAAATCGAAATCATCGACCCGAGCACGGAGCAGTTCGCTTCGGCGTGCCCCCGTGTGGGCCGCAGTCGCGATGAACGGATACAGCCACGAGTAGAGATCCCGTTGCCGAATGTGTTCGAGGACTTCCACGATCTCGGCAGGGTTCAAGTAGAGACCATCCCACAATTCCCGCACTTGGCTTTTCGTCAGTCCGCCGCGTTCGGTGATGGACTTGATCTGATCGAGCGTTCGGAAGGGTTCTTTGAGTTTGGCTTTCGGAAATACCAGCACGAGGCCGGGGAACCGCGAGCCGACGTGTTCGTTCCGACAAGCTCAGTTCCAGACGTACTTCAGCGTGGCGACTTCCTTCTTGATCGTCTGAGGATTGATCGACCGCCCCTTGTACTTCGCGGCAACGCGGATGTCGATGTATGCCTGAAGCGTGGCCGAGGTCACCAGTGAAATCGGCGTCGAACTCCCGAGGATTCGTTCGGCGTGCCCGAGGTGCAGTTTCTCGGTTCGAGCCGTGTTCTTCTCTTTGACCCCGACGGTGAACGTCGCCTTGTACTTGGCGACCAGTTCGCCGACGGTCATCACCTTGACCGTTTTCACCCGCTGTTCGAGCTTCCCATCGGAGAGCAGGACCAGCCCGACATCGGCCCCGTCGGGGATCGTCAGCCGACCCCGTTCGACCAGCCGCAGGTTTTCTTCGAGCCGAGCGAGGCAGGCTCCGGCTTCTTTGCCGTCGCTCGCCTTCACCGCGACTTGATGCTTTTGACCGCCGAGGCGGAACGCCACCCGGTAGCGATTCCCCCGTTGTTCCAATGACGCCATCGACTGACCCTCCCCGTCGAATTATTCCGGCGGAGACAAGCGACATCAGCCCAACGCCGGGCCAATGTCGTCCCCAATTTGTCCCCAAATCGGGTGTCGGAAACGCAAAAGGCACTTCGGGTCTTGCGACCGGAAGTGCCTAGTGGTGTAGGAGATGTGCTTGAAACAGTAGGGTTCAAAAACAGAGTCGGGCTGACAGGATTCGAACCTGCGACCTCTTCAACCCCAATGAGTCGCCTTCCATCGTATTGGCGTGGTGTAAAAGCCTAGAATCACAGCCACTTCTGCCGAATGCTGGCCAATTCCAAAGACTTCCGCGACCGGCAAACGGACACCGGGAAAGTCTTGAAAAACGGGTCATACGGCAAGTCGCTTGGGTCACTTGACCCAAGGCTCCCGCGCGGGTCACGGCGGCGTAGGCGGTTCGTG